>NZ_JAGN01000026.1 GCF_000526675.1 Atopobacter phocae ATCC BAA-285 | reverse complement strand
ACTGATTACTAACTATATCAATCAAAGGAACTATGCAAAAGCCTGTGAGACTTTAGATAATGGCTTCGAAGATGCCTTCCAATACACAGTAATGGATAAGAGTCACAATCGTTTAAAAAGTACTAATCTTCTTGAACGATTGAACCAAGAAGTACGCCGAAGAGAAAAGATTATTCGTATTTTCCCCAATCGTGTGTCAGCCAATCGTTTAATTGGTGCTGTCCTGATGGACACGCATGACGAATGGATCAGTTCTAAAAGAAAGTATATCAAGTTTAACCAGTAAGAGAGTATAGAACATTGTACTAGAAACTTTTACACAAGATTATGGACTTGACTGAATAATTTTATCTCTGTTTATAAATATTCTTTTAATAATTTAATCGCTTATAAAATTAAAAAGTTGTTGGCATATTCAAACATGAATATGCCAACAACTTTTTTTATTCAAATTGAGCCTAAAACAACCTTTTTAAATCTTCTAATGCTCTCGGAAATTTGACACTAATTATATATATTATACTTGTTGCTACTAACATCAAATGTACTGACTGTATTTTAAACAAGACTTTTGAAATTTTTCTCATCAATGTATCCGTCTTAGCTACGTTATTTGCTTCAACAACACTTCTATGTGTAATTACTTTTTTTATATATTCTTTTTTTTCACTGTAGCTAAAACGACAGTCTTTACTATAAATCGGTACAATACTAGATAAAACACCTTTCAAAAATAGTGCACTATATCCTTCAATATCTATATTACCAGTTAAATCTAAAACTGAATTATAAAAATGTACAAATGTATCAAATTTATTTTCAATAAAACGATTCGTCAAGCTATTAACTCCATCAAAAGAATAATAATATAGTATCTCTTCAGTCACTAATACTTTATTTACATGGTGAAAATAAGATAAATTAAACAGTCGATCTTCCGAACTTTTAAAATTTGGAAACTTGATTTCATTTTCAACAATAATATCTCGTTTATAAACTTTATTCCATACAACATACATAAGTTGTTGCTCCATTAACGTATATAAATCAGATATGAAAGATTTTTTGGTTAAATATAACTGTTTTCTATGAGATACTTTTCTACTTGACAACACCTGATTATTGGATACCACATTTAATTCATATCCTGAAACAATTAAATCGACATCTTCTGTTTTCATAAGATTATAATAAGTCATCAAGGTATGTTTTGGTATCGCATCATCCGCATCAAAAAACAATAAATATTTTCCTGTTGCTAATTCAATTCCCTTATTTCTCGCTTTTCCTGGACCACCATTAGATACAGTTTGATATATAAAATTCGAATGTTTGCGTGAAAATTCTAATAATATTTTTTCCGTATCATCTGACGATTCATCATTTATAACAATAACCTCAAACTCTGTAAAAGTTTGACTATAAATACTTTCAAGTGTATTCTCCAGAATATGATCTACATTAAACGCAGGAATAATGACACTAAATAACGGCTGTTTTTTTAAATTCATCCTTATTCACCTTCTTTCATTTAAAAATCCAGTTCAATAACTTATTTTCATCAAATATAACTCGAATTACATTTTCATAATTACTATACCATAATAGTACATAAGCATTACAAGCTATAAAGGCAAATATCCCACTTGATATCAGCCATTTTTCCGATTCATACTTTATTTTTCCCCAATTATACGATAAGTAATATGAGAATAATATATAAAATAAAAATAGAATGTTTCTTATAATCCGATAAAAATCTACACTCATAAAAAACAATGGCAATAATGCAATGTGTATCCAAGCAAATTTCCTTAAATCCGATTCAAAATAGCAATGATTTGTCGAATTATTTGAAAGTGTGGATTTTTCTATAGCTTTTGTTATCCAATATACTAACAATAACATTAATATGGCATTAAACACAAAAAATATTTGACCCGTTAATGATATGGTTCCTTTAACTAAATAATAATACCGACTAAGGATGGGATGATTTAAAAACCCATTAAAATCGAATGTTTTTAAGAAAAAAGTAACGGTTATAAATCCTGTCAAACTAAGTATCGCTACATAAACTTCTTTTAGATGAGCCAAGAACCAAAATATTACATATACAAATGCTGTGTTATGTATCGTTCCCGCAATTAAAATCAAACTTAACGAAAGAAGATCATAGCTAATATCTTTTTTTCGATTAAATAAACAATATAATGCCCATGAAATAATTGTCATTGATATAAAATTTCTGAATTGTACAATATCTAACATAAACGGAAAGATACTATAAAATAATAAAGGTAACATGGGCTTAGTTGTTAATTTAAATGCCAGCAATACTAATGAAAATAAGCATAATGTAGTCACGATAGTAAAGAATATAGAATATTCTAAATTAATTACTCTGCCTATTCTTGTAACCCAAAAAAAACCTAGTTCATTAATTCGACGATTAAAATCATCTCTATCTAAGTAAATGTTATTATAGTTATTCCAATCTGGATTCATTCGATTAAAACTCATTAGTCCCCACATGAGTAAACTACAGATTATAGCAATGCTTTTATTAATGCGCTCTTTATACTTATTCATTTGAGCACCACTCTCTTATATCTTTATTACTATTAATAAAGCCTGCCCACATTGCCTTTAATTTTATCCATTTATTATCTTCATAAAATATAACGCCTAGTAAATCATGGATAAGACGATGATACATTAATTTTTTAAATCCAGGAAATTCTTTACCATACCATTCCACACACTTTAATCCATTTCTGACAATATAAAATTTACGCAGTGGTCCATGATGATTAGGACGAACTGTCAAATGCAATAAATGATGTTCTGTTCGTTCTCCAATCGTATGCTTGAAAATAACACGAGGGGTCACCACAATATCTTTGCCTTTTCGCTTTAATCTTAAACTCCACTCAGTATCGACTTGATCTATAAAAAATTCATCCACGTATCGCTGTAATCTGCCTTCTTCATCTAAGAAAACATCCATAGGCATAAAACTCGCACTTGAAACAACAAAATCTACCCGTGTTGCCTCTTGAATCGTATGGACCGTTTCATATCCTGTCGGAGTAAGTTTTGCATAACGTCCGTACTCTTTTAAATTACGATCGTACAAATTGGGTGCAAGAATACCGATATTATAATCTTTTAATAAACGATTGTATTCATCGACCATTTGATTGAAAAAATTTTGATCTATTTCAGAATCTTGATCAAAAAAGAATAGTCCTTTTTTACCTTGTTTTTTTGCTTCCTTAATTCCTTCATTTTGTGCATACGCTAATCCCTTATTTTCTTTTAAACGAATCAAAGTAACTTGTTGTGCATTTATTTGATTTAACACATCATTCGATCCAGAACCATTATCTACAATAATAATTTCTTCATTTGCTTCACTCATCGATCGAATTAATTGTTCTGTTCTTTGAGTAGGGTGATATGTCACTAAAATAACGACTGTTTCAGACTGCTTCATGAGATACCTCCTTTAATCGTTGCCATGTTTGTTGCATTTCTCTTTTTAAATAGGGCAAACTTAGCCCTAGCAAAAATATATAGCCTAGTAATCCTAACCATTTATTTGGTACCACGGACATTAAAAGATATACCATTAGCATCATTGTTTGCCAGCCATTTACTCGAAACGGATTAGTCGTTAAATGATTTTTTAGTAAATATTCGCATAACCATAACCGCAACATATACACCATCAATAGTGTTCCAAATGTTAATGACAACGAATGGAAGAAAAAGACACTGACATAACTTACTAGTGAAACAACGAACAGCATCGCTGTATTAACCATAAACAGCCCCTTCTCTTCACGATATGCTTTCAAATAACTTGTGGCTAAAAGGGATAACTGTCCTTCAAACAAAAACAATGGATACAATACATTTAAAATAGGTAATGCTATTCGATAATTAGGCAACCATATATAAATGATTCCATACAAAGGAAAATATCCCACTAATAACAAAGCGGTCAACAATGTAAATATCCTTTTTAAAGGCACATAAATGTCTGCTAAGTCAGAAGTTTTTAATGTCTTTAAAAAAGGAAATACAACTACACTAACACCGTTAATAAAGAAAATAACCAGATTAGATACGGAGATCACAAGAGAAACAATTCCAAATGTCTCAATATTATATCCAGACTTAATCATTAATCGGACAATTCCAATGAGTAAGCCTCCTGCCAAATTTGAAAACAGTAGTTGCAACCCACTTTTTAAAATAACACGCCCCTGTGGAGCAACTGTCTCATTAACTACTTCACTAATTCGACTTAATTTTTGTCGCGTTTGATATATGGCATACATTAAACTAATAAAACGTGCGATCATATCAACTGATAATAACCAAATTAATTGTGTATGATGAGTCGTTAGAAGACCGATAATAAATACTAAATATACTAATCGATCGATTAAATTAGTTTGAGCAAACAAATCCATTTGATTGGTCGCTTGCATCATACTAAATAAATAATTACGTATATTGGTTAAAAAAAGTGTAATTGCATAGCTTATTCCGACTAATTTTAATGGTCCCTCTAAATAAAAGAAACTACTCGCGAAAAAAAAGAAACTTAAACTCGTTTCAACTATTGTATATTTAATAAAATTATTTTTGATCCATTTTCTTGGTAAGTCTTTTAATTTAAATCCACCAAAATTCAAATAAAGACCATCACACCAGCCAAAGTGAAATAGTCCAATATAACTTGCATAAAAAATATAAAGTTGCCAATACCCAAATGTTTCCGTCTCGATTTGTTTAGCTACTACTAGTATCGTTAGCACTTGAATAAGCATAGCAACTAATGTTGATAAAGTATTGTATGAAAAATGTTTTAAAAATATTTGTCCTTTATTATTCATCATCTTCCCCTCTTTCAGTCTCATTATTAAAAGCAGGGAATATCACACGACTTAAAAAATGATTAATATGGTTTTGAACTACTTCGGTTGAAAAGTGAGTGTCAAATAACCGTTTCGCTGACTGACTCATTGTCTGCCATTGTTCTGGTGAAGTTTGTATTACTTGATCAACTGTGCGATTAATATATTGCCGTTCGAGTTGATAACCTAATTCAAACTCCTCTAACCACTCTTTCGTATCGCCACCGATTGTATTAATAATAGGTAAGCTAAATTTAAAATAATCCACTGATTTCATTGTTAAACCAACTGTCAACTGTTCTTTAAATACATTTAGACCATAGTGAACTTGTTTAATAATTGCTTGTTTACTATCATTATCAAAAATCATTCCATGGAAAGTATGTGGTATATTCTTCTCTTGGAGTGTTTTGATAAATATATCTTGATTTTCTCCTCCACCAATAATATCCAAATGAACAGCTCTTTTACTTTGAACAGTTTCTAAAAATTGAATCATTAAATTTAAATCTACTACGTTATTAATGGATCCTAAATATAAGAACCGTATGATTTGATCCGTTGTATGTTGAAATGGAATAGACGGCACGGGCTGTTGCGCTAAATAAAATGGTGCATGAGGTCTAAGCGTCAATGCTTGATCACCAATCATTTCACGATACAGTTTACATTCATATGTGAAGCCATCCGCATACTTCAAAGCATTTTCTCTCAAATCACGCCATATATAGAAAGGTATTGATAGCCATTTTTTTAAATTTTGAATAGGAAAGGATTCTGGCCACATATCATATATGTCAAAAATAACGCGAACTTTTGGATGTTTCTTTTTATAACGAATCACTTCTCTTCCTAAAGCATTAGGAGGTAACATACAAAAAATAAGCTGCGGTTCTATTTCTTCAAGTTTTTTCTCGACATCTTTCGCAAAACGGATATGCGACCATATTCGCTCGAACGATAAATTTTTCCGGTAAGGGATAACTGGAATTTGAATAGCCTGTGACACATCAGATATAAATTTTTTTCTTCTTACTGTATCATAATCTGCCGTTATATAGGTCACTTCATATCCTTGATCACTTAAATAACGATCAACTAATTTTAAGCGATTATCATAATAATTAAAACAGCTGATTAAAACCGCTCGCACAAAACCCCTCCTTTCTTAATTATATGTGAACGTTTTACTATCTTAAAAAGTCTACTGCCTCTTTCCAATCGATTGGTTTAAAACCGATTGCTAATGTTTTACTCAAATCTAAAACAGAATATGTTGGTCGCTTTGCTTGTTGAGGATACGCATCCGATGATACTGGTTCTACTGTTACATTCGTATCTTTTAAAATATATGATGCAAATTCATACCAAGAACACATTCCTTGATTACTTAGATGATAAATTCCATAAGTACTATTCATATTTACTAAATAATACATAAATTCTACTAATGTTTTCGTCCATGTTGGGCGGCCAAATTGATCATTAACTACGGTTAAATGATGATGCGACTGCGCTAATTTTTGCATAGTCTTCATAAAGTTATGACCATATTGACCAAAAACCCAACTGGTCCGAATAATATAATGACGACGAACATGTTGAGTCAGCCATTCTTCAGCATATTGTTTAGCCCGACCATATTCATTTAACGGATCATATGCAGCTTCAGTGGGAATTGGTTGTTCAGAAGACCAATTAAATACATAATCTGTGCTTAAAAAAACTAATGTGGCATTTAACTCTTCAGCAATTTTCCCAACATTTTTAGTACCTTCTACATTCACTTGCCAATTCAGTTCTTTACCTTCATTTTCTGCTCGATCAACTGCTGTGTAAGCCGCGCATAAATAGATCACTTCAGGACTAATTGCCCTTATCTTAGTTGCTACGGCTTGTCCATCCGTTATATCGAGTGTGGTTAGGTCTGTGGCTTCAAACGGAATTGCTTGATCAGTCAAATAATTAGCAAGTTCCATTCCTAATTGACCATCTTTTCCAATAATTAATGTTTTCATTTATTTTCTTCAACTCGTTTCAATTGCGCGCGTTCTTGTAAAGGTCTCCACCAATCTTCATTGTTTAAATACCATTCAACGGTTTCTTTTATCCCCTGGTCGAATGTATATAACGGTTTAAAACCTAATTCGGTCTCCAATTTAGTTGGGTCAATGGCATAACGTCGATCATGTCCTAAACGGTCTTGGACATATTCAATTTTAGATGGATGATAATCCATTAGGTCAATAATCTTATGAGCTATTTGATTGTTTGTTCGTTCATTATGACCACCTACATTATACACTTCACCAATTTCCCCTTGCTGCAACACTAAATCAATTGCTCGACAATGATCAAGAACATGCAACCAATCTCTAATATTTTCACCATCCCCATATATTGGCAAGGTTAATCCATCAACTACTCTTGAAATTAAAAAGGGTATTAATTTCTCTGGAAAGTGATACGGTCCATAATTGTTAGAACAACGTGTAATATTAACTGGTAAATCAAATGTTTCATAATACGCCTTGACAAGCATATCCGCTCCAGCTTTACTTGCTGAATATGGGCTTCTTGGATCCAATGGTGTATTCTCTGTAAAAAATCCTGTTTGGCCTAATGAACCATACACTTCATCAGTCGATATTTGCAAATATTTCTTTAAAGTTGCACGATGTTTTAAAGCAGCATTTAATAAAGTACTTGTCCCCAAAACGTTTGTTTCAACAAATAAGTGAGGATTAACAATTGAACGGTCCACGTGTGATTCCGCCGCAAAATTTACAACATATTCAAATTGGTATTGAGCAAATAGTTGATTAACTAAAGTATCATCCGTAATTGATCCTTTTACAAAATGATAATTTGATAAATGTTCAATATCTTTTAAATTATTGATGTTTCCTGCATAAGTTAAAGCATCTAAATTAACAACTACATCTTCTGGATGTTGAGATAAGTAATACTGTATAAAATTACTTCCTATGAACCCTGCGCCACCCGTTACTAATACATTCATTAATTTTCTCCTTACTATTTTGTACTATCATAGACTACTCAAAATACTTTATGTTCTTATCAAAGTTAGCATGTTGTTGATCTTTCCTAGAAACAATGACTCTCTCTAAATCAACCGGCCAATCAATTGATAATGACGGACTATTGTAATGAATACCACTATCTGATTCTGGATGATAAAATTCATCTACTTTATATTGTACTTCCGTATCTTCAACTAAGGTTATAAACCCATGGGCAAATCCCTTAGGTACAAGAAGCTGTCTTTTATTTTCACTTGTTAAAATATAACCTTCCCATTGCCCATATGTGTCAGAGTGTTGCCTTAAATCAACAATTACATCATAAATAGCTCCCTTAGTTACACGTAGTAACTTAGTTTGACTATACGGTGGTTTTTGGAAGTGTAGTCCACGTAAAACGTGAGCCGGCACTGAACGGCTATGGTTATCTTGAACAAAATGATAATTCAATCCGGCAGCCTCAAAAACTTGTTTCGAATACGTTTCGGTGAAAAACCCGCGTTCATCTCCAAACACGGGCATTTCAATCAATTTTGCATCTTTAAATTTTGTATTAATTACTTTCATTTTATTCCCTCTAATATTAATTTATTGGATATAACGTTCCATCTTTACTACTTTCATATTCAAAATATCCTTGATCATTTGTTTCATCAGCATTTGGATCATTATAATAATCACTTAGCCCCGGTGCATAAATAGACTTAATATCATCTAATGTTAATTGATCCAAACTGAGGTTATTCCGTAAAGCATTACTGACTTTTAGTAGTTCGGGTTTAGAAACAAATAAATAATCCAACTGATCGACATTCATCGCATGTACATAAACGTGAACACTTTCAATGTTTTTAGCGGCTGCCATATATTTCGATTGCAATGTAATTAAATCATTTAACCGCAAATTAGTACGTACATTATCTTTTAACGTGTCTAAAACATCATTGTAATGCGTTAAAATATCTAAACGTGTTGCTTTTTCCAATATGGCTTCTACTACAATTTGTTGCCGTTCTTGCCTTCCTAAATCACCCTTAGGATCTTCATAACGCATCCGACTAAACGCCAGTGCTCGTTCGCCGTCTAAACGAACTTCTTCACCAGCAATAAATGGAATATCATCAAATGTAAAAGTGAGTGGACTCACTATATCAATTCCACCGACCGCATCAACTAATTGCTTTAATCCATCCATATTAACAGATACATAATAATCAATGGGAACATTAATTAATTGTTGAATCGTATTAATGGTCATTTCCGGCCCACCATAAGCGTGCGCATGGTTTAATTTTTCAAAAGTATTGTGCCCAACAATTTCTGTATAAATATCACGTGGTAAACTTAATAACTTTGATTCATTCGTTTGAGGATTAAGCGTTAATAACATCATCGTGTCACTTCTTGCTGGTTCATCATTACTTCGAACATCGCCATATCCATTGTCTAGTCCCATTAATAAGATAGAGATAGGTTGACTAGACTTAATAGTAGCTGACTGCTTCCTTAAATCTTCAGTTTGGATGGGAGAGAAAACAGAATTATACGCTGTCCCTATATCCCCAAAGACTTTTAATATAATAACTCCCGAAATAGCTAACATTGCTAAAAAAATTAATCGAACAGTCCGTCGTTTTCTTTTTTTTTCACGTTTTCTACGTGCTGATCGGCCTTGATTATAATTTTCTTGACTCATTAAGTCGTCTCTCCTCTTCTATCTATCTTTTCCTATCCATTTACTCCTGATTCATTCGGAGTGGTTGTATTCTCGGGTGGAGAAGTTGGTTGAGTCGGTTGACTTGGCCGCTCCTCTACAGGTGGATTAGGATTACTTGGCACATCTTCAGATGGTGTCGGACTTACCGGTGGGGAACTATCTTCTAATGATTCCTCTGGTATTGTTGTATCATCATTTCCTGTGTTTGGCGTCGTTTCGTTTAATCCTGGTTGATTTACATTCCCATTATTTAATTGATTATTAGATGGCACTTTTGGCCGCGGTGGAATATATTGTTGTACTTTATTTTCATGTTTTTCTTGAGATTTATCATAAATATTTTGCTTTGTTTCATCAGCTTGTTCTCCAATGTTCTTCTTATTAACATCGACTACATCTAAATCTTTTAACTTGATTTTTGGTAGTTCTAATTCGCCACGTATAATATTGCTTATTTTTAAAAGCTCATCTGGTTCAATGTAGAAATAAAAAATCTCATCCATCCACATTTCACGACCAGCCATACTGATTGTTTGGAACGATTTTGCTGCATTTTGATAATTTTTTTGAATATGCAGCATATCTTTTACATTTAGATTCGTTCGAAAATTTTCTCCTAAAACATTAAGTAATTCGTTTATTTTTACCACACTACTAATGTTCAAAGCTTTTTTAGTAATCGCTTCAATAACTAAACGTTGTCTTTCTTGACGGCCAAAATCACCTTTTGGATCTTCTTTACGCATTCTTGAAAAAGCAAGTGCTTCCCATCCTTTTAAATGACGTGTCTGTCCTTTGGTGAATTCTGCTCCGTCATATTCAAAGGTAAACGGGCTAGTCACATCCACTCCACCAAGGGCATCAATAATATCAGAAAGACCTTTCATATTCATCTCAACATAATAATCTATAGGGATATTCAACATTTTTTGCACAGTTTCAATAGACATTTGCGAACCACCGAATGCATAGGCATGATTAATTTTATCGCTTGTGTTATGCCCTACAATATCCACATAACTGTCTCGCGGAATGGAAACCAGTGTAGTTTTTCCTTTTTGAGGATTAACTGTTGCAACAATCATTGTATCACTGCGCCCACCATCTTCTAGAGAACGCCCACCAATTCCATTATCAACGCCTAAAATTAAAACTGAAAACGGCTCACTATTCTTTACGTCTAATTTTTCAGTTCTCACTTTTGTTACTTCAAAATTATTATGCACTTTTTTATAATTTTTATATGCATTATAACCAAACACACTGCCTCCGACTACCAATAATAAAAACATGACAAGAGCAATGACGCACCCTGGTCTTCTACGCTTTTTGACCGGACGATTCTTACTTGCTGTACGTTTATTCATACGTTCCTCCCGCTGATTCGTCACTTTCTCTGTGACCTGTGTGGCTTTCATGTTTTTCGTTGTCAGTTTCTCTTGTGCTAATTTACGATTTCGTCGCCCTTGTCGACTTGATCGTTTCGGTAAATGTGATTCCTTATCGCTCATCGTGTCCTCCTACTTGTTTCAATACGTACAATCATTCTTAAATTAAATATCATTCATTTTTTCGTATACTTTTCCTCAGTATATATTCATGTTTCATTATCTCATATCTTTCTAAAAAAAAGTATCCTATTTACAAAGATTTAATACTATTTAAACTTTTTATTTTATTCTTTCCCGTTGCAAACTCCTCTGATTTTTCTTCGAATTTAGCTCAATCAAAAACGAGCGAAGACTACAATCTCCACTCGTTTCAATTCTTTTAATTTTATTCTTCTTCGTCTGTTTCAGGTACAAGTGCTTCTGGGAAGTTTTCCTTCACAATAGTGTAACAACGTTGACACAAGTGCGGTGCCTCTTCGATTGTACCGACTTCTTTGCGTGTTGCACGGCAACGTTCGCATACATTTCCTTCTGCATGTTCTACGAGTACATGTTGTTGTTCAAATGGCATTGCTGATTCAGGTGCTTGCCCTTCCGCCATATCAAAAGCTGACACAATTAAAATTTGATCAATTGGTACATTAACTTGTTTATAAATACGACGTGCTTCTTCATTTGGATATACTGTTACGTGCGCTTCAAATGATTTACCAATTAATTTATTATTACGTGCTTCTTCTAAAGCTTTAGAAATATCTTGACGTAATACCATTAATTGATTCCATGTTTCCAACAATGCTTCTTCACTTTCAAAATGTTGTGCTGTTGGGAAGTTCGCTAATTGAACAAACTCTTCTTCTTCATCTAAGTAAGTCCAAACTTCTTCACATGTATGTACTAAAATTGGTGTTAGTAGCTTAGTTAATGCCACTAAACTATCATACATAACGGTTTGCATCGCGCGACGTTTTAGATCATTTTCAGTTTCTATATATAAGATGTCTTTTGCAAAATCTAAATAGAAACTTGACATATCATTATTTAAGAACAGCATAATTGTTTTATAGACCGTTCCATAATCATAACGGTTATATGCATCAACCACTGTTTCAATCACTTGGTTTAGGCGAACTGTGATATATTGATCCACTGAACGTAAATCTTCATAAGATACTCGATCCGTATTAACGTTATAATCTGCAGTATTTGCTAACATAAAGCGCATGGTATTCCGAATTTTACGGTATCCTTCTGATATTTGATTTAAAATATCTGGACTTACTCGAACATCTGCAGACGCATCTACTTGAGCAACCCATAAACGAATAATATCTGCTCCACGTTGTGACATTTCTTTATCTGGCGAAATCACATTGCCTAATGACTTACTCATCTTACGACCTTCGCCATCATTTACAAAGCCTTGACTTAATACCGCTTTATATGGTGCTTTACCATTAACTGCAACACTTGTCGTTAAACTTGAGTTAAACCAACCACGATATTGATCGCTTCCTTCTAAGTATAGATCTGCAGGGAAAGACAAGTCCGGACGTGTTTGTAATACACCCGCATAGCTCGTACCTGAGTCAAACCATACATCCATAATGTCCATTTCACGTGTAAATGATCCATTTGGACTAAATTCATGTGTAAATCCTTCAGGTAATAAGGCTTCTGTTTCCCAATCAAACCAAATATTTGAACCGTGCTCTTCAAATAATTTTGCCACATGCTCAATGGTTTCAGCAGTCATAATAGCTTCGCCATTTTCTCCGTAGAAAATTGGTAAAGGAACACCCCATACACGTTGTCTAGAAATAACCCAGTCACCACGGTCACGTACCATGTTATAGATACGACGTTGTCCTGATGGATGCAACCATTCAACCTCTTCTTCAATTGTTTTTAAAATATCTTCACGGAATGCGTCAATTGAAGCAAACCATTGTGGTGTCGCTCTAAAAATAACAGGTTGTTTTGTTCGCCAATCATGCGGATAACTATGTGTAATTATCTCTTCTTTTATTAAGTGCTCATTTTCTTTTAAAATTTCTAGCACTTTCTTATTGCCGTCTGCATAAAACATACCTTCAAATCCTGGTGCTTCATCTGTAAATTTACCTTCATGGTCCACTGGTGATAATGGTTCGATATGATAGCGACGCGCTACGATATAGTCATCTGCACCATGTCCAGGCGCCGTATGAACTAACCCTGTACCAGATTCAGTCGTAACATGTTCACCTAAAATTACTAGCGATTCGCGATCATAGAATGGATGTTTAGCCGTCAAATGTTCTAAATCGCTTCCTTTAATTGTCTTAACCACTTGAACATTTTCCCAATTGAACTTATCAACTAAGCCTGCTAATAAGTCTTCTGCGACAACGTATTGAGAATGGTTCACCTCAACTAAAACATAACTTAATTCCGGATGAACAGCAATTGCTAAGTTTGCTGGTAACGTCCAAGGAGTTGTTGTCCAAATAATAAATTGTGCGCCAGCTGGAATAATATCTTTACCCTCTAACACATCAAAACTAACATATATTGACGAACTATCTACATCATGATATTCAATTTCTGCTTCTGCTAATGATGATTCACTTGAAGGAGACCAATAAATCGGCTTTAATCCACGATAGATATAACCTTTTTCAGCCATTTTTCCAAACACACGAATTTGTTCTGCTTCATAACGATGATCTAAAGTTACATAAGGTTGCTCCCAATCTCCTTGAACACCTAAACGTTTAAATGTACGACGTTGATCATCAATCTGCTCTTGTGCATACGCCGCACAAAGTTCTCTAAACTCTGCCGTAGACATTTTTTTACGGTCAATTCCTTTATTATTTTTTAAAGCTTGTTCAATTGGTAACCCGTGTGTGTCCCAACCAGGAACATACGGCGCATAATAACCTTGCATTAATTTACTGCGTACAACAAAATCTTTTGTAATCTTATTCAACGCATGCCCCATATGGATTGCTCCATTCGCATAAGGAGGCCCATCATGTAACATGAATGATTCATTACCTTCGTTTAATTTCAAACGCTCATGGTAAATGTCTTTCTCTTCCCATAATTGTTGACGTTCAACTTCTTTCACAGGTAAATTACCGCGCATCGGAAATTTTGTTTTTCCAAGCTGTAATGTTTCTTTTAATTTCATCGTATTCTCTCCTTTTTTATTCCATTCGTTTTATTTATATCTTTTGACTTTTGCAACAAAAAAAGCCCGTCCTACAAAGGGACGAGCTACTTCGTGATACCACCCAAATTCAAATTAATTCCGATTTTAAAAAAACTTTTATTGGAATTAATTCCTCTCAAAGCTTAACGCGCTCATACGACACTCCCTAATTGATCTTTGTCCTATCAGAAGATAAGGATCTTTCAGAAGTATAGAAATAAAGGGGATCAGTCATAAATATTCTGATTAGCTTGCACCAACCGCTAACTCTCTATACAGATATTATTTTTGACAAGCCTTTTGTCTGATGTTTGTTTATATTTTCATACAATTTTAATATATTATACAAATTTACTTCACTAATGTCAAAGTCTTCCCTTATTGTCATCCACAAAATTTCTTTTTTAGTTAGTCATTGATACAGTGTTATTTATGGGCAATAAATGATTAAATGAATAAATTGATATGTGATTATGTCGTTATATGCTAAGATAGAACTAACGAAACTACGAATGATGATTCATATTCATCATTACTTATAGGAGGATGTCATGTTAAACGTATCAAATGTATCGGTTCAATTTTCCGATCGTACTTTATTTAAAGATGTAAACTTAGGCTTTGCACCTGACAATTGCTATGGTGTTATTGGAGCTAACGGTGCTGGTAAATCCACTTTCTTACGTGTATTATCTGGAGAGTTAGAACCTTCAACTGGCTCCGTTTCATTAGATGCTAACGAACGCTTAGCCGTATTAGAGCAAAACCATTATGCTTTTGATTCATACAGTGTCATGGATACCGTTATTATGGGGCATAAAGAATTATACGATATTCAAAAAGAAAAAGACGCTATTTATATGAAAGAAGAATTTTCAGAAGAAGATGGCATTAAAGCAGCTGAATTAGAAGCTCGTTTTGCCGAACTTGATGGTTGGGAAGCCGAATCAAAAGCTGCCGTTTTACTTGAAGGTTTAGGTATCGAAAAAGATAAGCACTATCAAGTGATGAGTGAATTAGTTGAAAACGATAAAGTGAAAGTTTTACTTGCGCAAGCACTCTTTGGCAATCCTGATGTTTTACTCTTAGACGAGCCAACAAACGGTTTAGACGCTCATAGCATTATGTGGTTAGAGGACTTCTTAATTGATTTTCCAAATACCGTTATTGTAGTCAGCCATGACCGTCATTTCTTAAATAATGTGTGTACACATATGTGTGATGTGGACTTTGGAAAGATTCAATTATATGTAGGTAACTACGATTTTTGGTTACAATCGAGCCAATTAGCGGCAAAACTACAAGCAGACCAAACAGCTAAAAAAGAAGAAAAAATTAAAGAATTACAAACTTTTATCGCTCGTTTTAGCGCCAACGCATCAAAATCAAAACAAGCAACTAGTCGTAAAAAATTACTCGATAAAATTACTTTAGACGACATTCAACCTTCTTCACGCCGTTACCCATTTGTTGGGTTCAAACCTGAACGTGAAGTTGGTAATGATGTTTTAATGGTCGAAAAATTATCACAACAATCCGTTGAAGGCGAAACATTATTCACTGATTTAACTTTACAACTTGGCCGTGAAGATAAAGTTTGTTTCTTAAGTCGTGCTGACTTAGCAGTTAGTGCCCTATTTGAAACAATTGGTGGTCAACTTGAACCGACATCTGGCACATATAAATGGGGGGTAACAACTTCTGTTAGCTATTTCCCAAAAGATTTAAACCGAGAATTTCCACAAAAAGATATGACGATTTTAGACTGGTTACGTCAGTTTGCTGAACCAGCTGAACAAGATAATACATTCTTACGTCAGTTTTTAGGTCGTATGCTATTCTCCGGTGAAGACGTTATGAAAAAAGTTGGCGTATTATCTGGTGGTGAGAAAGTACGTTGTTATTTAGCTAAAATGATGCTGGAGAAAACCAATGTCTTAATTATGGATGATCCTACTAACCATTTAGACTTAGAATCAATTACTGCTCTTAATGATGGGTTAATTGCTTATCGCGGAATTATTCTATTTACATCTCATGACTTCCAATTTATTAATACAATAGCTAATCGCATTATTGAAATTGGGCCAAAAGGATATTTAGATCGAATCGATTCTACTTATGATGAATACGTTAAAGATGAATCATTACAACCTCGTATTGAAGCATTATACGAATAAGTTTTAAAATAATATATTCATACTAATACATCGATAAACAGCCTATATAAACAATTAAAGACGAATCATTTCAATCCAACTACTTTCATTGGAACGAAATGATTCGTCTTTTTATATAAAGAAATTTGTTAAATTAATACAAGTGACCCCACAATAATTACTCCTACAATTGCTAAATGTATCCATCGATACACATATAACATCGTAGTCATTTCAAACAAATGATTTTTTAAATATTCCTCTAAATCATCAATATAATATGTCGATACGCCCACACCAACCGCATTTAACCCGGCTTGCTTAGCGTAAACTGATGCGCGCATTAAATGATAATCACTCGTTATAAAGACTCCTTGTTCTTCACGATCACGATATTTCAATAGTCGTTCAGTGAAAACCATATTTGTTTTCGTATCAATACTTTTCTCTTCTAACAAAATTTTTGGAGCGGGTACGCCTTGTGCGTGAATATATTTTGCCATTACACGTGCTTCTGAATAATTTAATGATGGATTAGTTGGACCACCCGACATAATTAGAACGACTTCCTTTTTTAAATAATTAAATAACTCGAACGCTTTTCTTAAGCGGCTCACTAAAATACGATCAATCTGTCCATCTTCTAAATACTTGCCTAAAATCAAGATATACTCCGGATTAGGTGGGATTTTAGACTTCATCAAAACTGTTTGCATAATGAAGTAACTCAAAACTAAATGACCAAAATATAAAATGAAAAAACTTCCTACACGATTAAACCAAATGAAAAACGATAGTGTTCGCAACGGTGTATTATAGGTCACTAAGAACAATATTAAACATATTGCCATTACAAACACCAATTGAATATAAAGTGGTTGTTTCATTATCCATTGCTTTGCAGAAACTTTTTCTTGCTTGAATTCTTTTATTTTATAACTAATTACAGCAAATGCAATTGAAAACAAACTTAAAAAATTAAATAAAATAAAAATGCGCAAAATCAATTCAAATGATAATTTCAAATAAACGAATCCACTGAGTAACAAGACGACTATTGCAGCAGTTAAAAAATAACCAATCAATACTTGTCGTCGATCAATCAAATACAAACTAAAAGCAATTAAGCATAATAACAATTCACTAACTAGTAATAGACCGAACAATGAGACCCCTCCTCTATTTCTATTTCAGATTATACAAATAATCCGTTACTTTGGCAATTTGTTCTCACGTTAATCCTTTGAAAGAGGTTAACTCTTTTTTATCTCATCAACTATTTTATCGTATCTTCATTATACATTTAATTATGTTAAACTGTTATTAAAAGATTTATTTCCATCAAGTTTATTCATTGGAGGAGACTAATGAAACCATTTTATAAATTATCATTCGAAGAACGTATTGATCAATTACTTCATGAACAACGTATTTCTCAAGAATTTGCAACTCTCCTAAAAGAAGGGGATTGCTTGCCAAGTAATATTGCTGACACAATGATTGAAAATGTTATCGGTGTTTATGGATTACCCTTAGGTTTAGCAACTCATTTTTTGATTGACGGAGTTTCTGTTGACTTGCCACTCGCGGTTGAAGAACCTTCTGTCGTAGCAGCTGCAAGTAACGGTGCGAAACGAATCAAACATTCTGGTGGTTTTAAAACAAAAACATCACGATTAATGCTTGGCCATATTACTTTTGCAAACGCTACAGAGTTACTTCAGCGAATTCATCATCACTTGCCTCAAGCAAACGAATTGCTAAACATATTAAATCATGCCATCCCTAGCATGGTTAAACGTGGTGGTGGAGCTACTGCTTGTTGGTGGAATGTTATCGACAATGAATACTTAACACTCTACGTGCAATTTGATACAAAAGAAGCCATGGGGGCTAATTTGATGAATACAGCTTTAGAGCATTTAAGTCAATATTTAACTTCAAAATTCAATCAAGAACCACTTGTTGCGATTTTATCAAACGCTGCAGAAGGCCTACTAAGTCAAGTGACTTGTTCCGTATCATTTGATCAATTAGCGACAGCTTCCTACGATGGTCAAGCAGTCGCTCAACGAATTGCGCAACTGAGTCATTATGCACAAGTTGACCCTATACGCGCTGCAACTCATAATAAAGGCATTATGAATGGTATCGATAGTTTAGTCATTGCAACGGGTAATGATTGGCGTGCGGTTGAAGCCGCTGCTCATTCCTATGCTTGTCAAAACGGACAATATCGTGGATTATCACAATGGACGGTTAATGAAGCCACACAAACATTAGACGGTATCATCAAAATTCCACTTCCCATTGGAACCGTCGGGGGAACAAGTTCTATTCATCCAATGGCACAAATTGTCAAACACATCATACACTCGCCTGATGCTCAAACTTTATCCGGTTACATTGCATCACTCGGTTTAGCACAAAACTTATCAGCATTACGCGCTTTAGTAACTACCGGCATCCAATCTGGTCACATGGCATTACAATACAAAAGTTTAGCTGCCCACGTTGGTGCTAATGGAGAGGAAGTACCTCTTTTAGTGGAAGCATTAAAAAAACAACGACTTGTTAATCAAGCCGTTGCTGAAAAATTATTAAGAGAAATACGTTCTTAAACGTTCGCGTTGTTTTTTAACATAAGGTTTTACTGTATTTTTAAAAAATAAACGTTCTACAATATCCTGGTTATCCTGATTTTTAAAAGTTAATGTATTCTTTAATAACCCTGTTTCCAAATGAGCAGAGACTTGCTCCAAATCAATGAGTCGAATGGATGATACCGTCCAAATCGACTCTTTTTTTGCCTCTTTTTTTATTGGAAAAAGATAAACACCATTTTCATACTTTATCATTGCATATTCTTGCTGGTTAGATTCAGAATATCCGATAAACAAGGATTCGGTCGTCCAATCTGCTGGGAAGTACTCGGCAATTTGTTCAATTAGTGCTTGCATCCTTTACTCTGCACCTTCTCTATCCGTTGTTTTTTCTTCACTTGGGAAATATAAATCCACTTGATGTCGCATACTATCCATAACTGTTAATACATCAAAAGAATGTTGTAACATGCTATGATATGCACTTTTGTCTACTTTGCCCTGTATCAATTGAGCGAAATGCTCAACTTCAGGCAACATTGGATATTCAATCGCTTGTGTGGCTAATTTTTGTTCTCCTAATTCTGTATGTAAGATTACTTCATCTATTCCCGCAATATGTTGACATGATAATGTAAGTTTTCCACTATAGATTTCGTTAGGCAAATTCACATTAGTCACTTTACTCGTATAAACGGTTAGATCGAATGATTCATAGCGTAAAACTCCCACACCTTGTTCATCCACACCGTTTGGACCAATTTGTGGAATATAATGAACACTTTGTGGTAATCCAAACCATGCAACCGCAGCGTGAACTAAATACACACCTAAATCCATTAAGGCACCACCGGCCATTTTACGTGTAAATACATTAGGTTCTTTCCCAGCAAAATAATTGTCAGCTTGACTCGAATACTTGCCAAATGCCAAAAAACCACCATTTATTGAAGGTAATGATTGGATTTTTTCTTTCATTAATAAAAAATTCGGCTCATATAAATGACGTGCCGCTTCCATCAAATATACTTGCTGTTCTTGGGCTATTTGAATTAATTCTTTAAATTGCTTAGCATGCTCACTTGCTGGTTTTTCAAGTAAGACGTGTTTTCCTGCACGTAATGCCTGTTTCGCTTGTTCATAATGTAAGACATTAGGTGAAGCAATATACACCGCATCCATTGTTTCATCAGCTAAAAATCGATCTAAATTGTCATAAAACTTTTTCGCTTGATATGGTCGACCAAATGATTCGGCTCTTTCAATCTTACGACTATATACACTATGCAAAGATAATTCTGGAACCATTTGAATGGTTTCAACTAACTGTTTTGTAATTTTGCTTGTTCCGATTACACCTAATTGAAACACTCGTTTTTGTTCGTTCATTTGTTTTCAAATTCCTTTCAGCGACTACTAACTTTTCTATTTTGTATGTAAATTTGTATCATTTAACTACTTTTTAATAATTACTTATCTATTCTAATGTTTTTTTTCAAATCAAACAAGGGTAACTGTTTTACACTTATATTACAAGCATATAACTGTTATATACATTAAAATTTATAAAAAAAGTGCACATTACTTATTTTAGTAATGCACACTTTCATATGTCTCGCTAATTCAAACGATTTATTTTTCTGTTGAAGGGATAGGGATATCGTAAGCTTTTAACTCTTCAACATGATCCGGTTGCAATGTCAAAATTCTTGGCCCTTCTTTTGTAATCGCTAATGTATGTTCAAATTGACAGCTCAAACTACCATCTGCGGTCACTGCAGTCCACCCATTTGCAGTCATTTTTGATGGCCAATCCCCTACATTAATCATTGGCTCAATTGTAATTAGCATGCCTTCTTTTAAACGTGCACCTTTTCCAGGCTGTCCGTAATGTGGAATCGCTGGCTCTTCATGAATTGTAGGCCCAATACCGTGTCCCACAAACTCGCGAACTACACCATATCCAAGTCCCTCAGCATAAGTTTGAATCGCATGTCCAATATCTCCAATACGATTACCTACTTTAGCCTGCTCAATTCCTAAATACATAGCTTTTTTAGTCACTTCGTACAATTTTTCAACTTCCTCTGTTCCTTCGCCACCAACAATATAGCTCCAACAAGAGTCTGACATAGCTCCTTCTAATTCAACGCAGAAGTCTACCTTAACTAAATCACCTTTTTTTAATACATATTCTGTTGGAAAGCCATGACAAATTTCTTCATTTACACTCGTACATGTTGCATATTTATAACCTTCATAGCCTATTTGCGGTGCTGAACCACCCGCAGATTCTATTAAGCTTTGCACATATTTATCGACTGCTGCAGTTGTAATACCCGGTTTAATAAAGTCACGTAATTTAACATGTACTGAAGCTAATAAATCACCTGAACGATCCATTGCTTCTATTTCTCGTTTTGATTTAATTGTAATCATATTTTCCCTCTTTCCTTAATCCTGTGTATAACCATTTGGGTTATTTTTTTGCCAATTCCAAGAATCTCTTACCATATCAGAAATTGTTTGTTCCGTTTGAAATCCAAGTTCTTCTTTCGCTTTAGTTCCATCTGCATAGACTTCCCCAATATCTCCTGCTCGACGTTCAACTACTTCGTATGGAATTTTTACATGATTCTCTTGTTCAAACGCTTGAATTAATTGAAGAACTGAAATACCATGGCCTGTGCCTAAGTTATATACTTTAGCCCCTCTTTCTTCTTGGTTCTTTTTAAGCGCCAATACATGCCCACGTGCAAGATCTAATACATGAATATAATCTCTCACACCCGTTCCATCAATTGTGTCAAAATCATTACCAAACACTGATAAATGGCTTCTTATTCCAACCGCAACTTGTGTAATATACGGCATCAAATTATTAGGTATACCACTTGGCAGTTCACCAATACGTCCAGACTTGTGCGCACCAATTGGATTAAAATAACGCAGATTGGTAATTGACCACGTTGAATCACTAACTGCTAGATCATTTAATATTTGCTCAATCATCACTTTTGTATAGCCATAAGGATTAGTAGCACTAGTTGGCATTGGCTCTTTAAAAGGTAAAGGATTATTTGCTCCATAAACTGTCGCTGAAGAACTAAATACTAGATTTTTTATTTGATAGGCTTTCATGACTTCTAACAGATTTAGCGTTCCCGTTATGTTATTCTCATAGTATTTTAAAGGTTCTGCTACCGATTCACCTACTGATTTAAAACCAGCAAAATGAATCACTGCATCAATTGTCTCTTGTTCAAAAACATTATTCAAGAAACTTTTATCTAATAAATCACCTGTATACACCTTCATTGTTTGCCCGGATAATTCATTTAAACGATTGATAACTAGTGGATGACTGTTTGAAAAATTATCCAAAATAATAACATCATGCTGATGCTCTATTAAAGCTAATACAGTGTGACTTCCAATATATCCTGCACCACCTGTTACTAAAACTCTCATTATATTTATATCTCCTTTTATTCCTTTATATTTAATCGATTCATCTCTTATCTCCCACCACATTATAACAAACTTTATTTATAAAAAAAATCAATGGAAAGTTCCTCGATATAATTATGTAAAATTTTTCTAAATTATTAATCTTTTTTTATATTTACGAATAAATCAATGACTAATTAGCTTCCTTATGTTATCTTAATATAGACGTCTATCAAACAGACGAAAACACGATTAGGAAGTGAAATAATGAATAAAAAGATATTAACAGGAGCAGCCTTACTGACAGCTACATTACTTGTAGGATGTTCAAACGAAAGTGGCGATACTGTCGCAACAACAAAAGAAGGTAAAATTACTTCTGAACAACTTTACAAAAAAATGAAAGCTGATGCTGGAGTTGATTCTTTACAATACTTAATTCTTGAAAAAGCTTTAGAACCAAATGTAAAAAATACTAAAGAAATCAAAGATGAAGTAACTGCTCAAGTTGCTAGTCAAGTTGCACAATATGGTGGCGATGAAAAAGTTTTTGAAGTTGCATTAAAACGTTCAGGTTTATCAAATGTTCAAATGTATAAAGATTCTCTATATGTTGCCAAAATGATGGATAAATATATTGAATCAAAAATTGATACTTCAGACAAAGAATTAAAAGCTTTTTACGAAAAATGGACACCAAAAATCGAAGCTGACCATATTTTAGTTCAAAATGAAGACGAAGCTAAAGAATTAATTAAACAAATTAATGAAGGTGCTGATTTTGCAGAATTAGCTAAAAAACATTCTTTAGATAGTGGTAGTGCTCAAAATGGTGGAAAATTACAACCATTTGGTAAAGGTGAAATGGACCCAGCCTTTGAAGCAGCAGCTTATGCTTTAGAAAAAGAAGGCGAAGTAACTCAAACACCGGTTAAATCACAATACGGTTTCCATATTATTAAATTAATCAAAGGCGCTAAAAAAGAAGCATTTGATAAAGCTAAAGAAGAAATTAAAAAAGAATATATTGACCAAAAAATTAAAGATTCAAACTTCCGTCAAGATATTATTGCTCAATTAATTAAAGATGAAAAAGTTGAAGTAAAAGATAAAGATTTATCTAATGTAATGGATTACTTCAAAACAGCTGAAGAGCAACAAAAAGATATCGAAGAGCAACAAAAGAAATTACAAGGACAAGGACAACAAGCTGAACCTTCAAAAGATAAAAAAGAAGACAGTAAAGATAAAAAATAATTAATATTAAAAAGACTCAAACCATTTGATATGCTCCCCCTAAAGTAGACACTTGAAAAAGTAAAACTATTTTAGGGGGAGTTTTTCATGCGTAAAAATAAACGTTATTCAGCTAATGAGTTAATGTATTTTATTGATCTCTATTTAATCAGTGGAATATCCTATGCAGAACTACAGGAAAATTATGGCTTAAAATTAAATAATAAAAACTTTCGAAAGTACCTTAATAAGTATAGAATACATGGGCCTTCGGCTTTAATATCGAAAGGTAGCAATAACAATTATTCTGAGCAGTTTAAAAAGAAAATTATTGAGGAATGTTTGAGCAATGAAGCCTCTTATTTAGAGCTCGCTACAAAATAT
>NZ_JAGN01000025.1 GCF_000526675.1 Atopobacter phocae ATCC BAA-285 | reverse complement strand
GCGATATACCGTTTCAAATGGTTGGATAAATGACAGTGACGAGCGACTTCTGGTGTTTGAGCGGTAAAAGACGAATGACAAACTTTGCAGTAATACCGCTGTTTTTTCAAGTTTAAATAAGTTGGGTATCCTGCCATTGGTAGTAATTGAATACGTGATATGCGCGTGCCATTTTTAACAATCGAATATTCTGAAGAAAGGCTTCCACAACACGGGCAACAATCAATCGGCTCGATTAATTGGCCAGATAATAGAAAAGATAAACGTCCTTTAATTGAACATTTTGTTAATTTGTGGTCATCAATTTTGATGTTTTTATCGTTTAATCCGATTAAAGATGATATAATATGGGTCATGGAACAGCTCTCCTTTATTATGGTTTTGGCGCTTATAATATACAGGAGATCTGTTCTTTTTTGTACCCTAAAATAAAAAATAGAGTTGTGGCCTTCGGCCATCAACCCTATAAATTATAGAACCATTATTTATAAACAGGAGGTTTTTTGTTGATTTAAACGGTCAACGTTAATCGTACTTACAGTTCAATCTATATTTGTTCAAGGACTTCTTTTGTTTAATGGAAGTGTGATAAAATAATAGTAATGACACAAAAAGTGGAAGAGGAGCTTAAAAAGATGAATCAAACATTAAATTACTTAAAAGAATTATTAGCGATACCATCACCAACAGGATATACGGAACAAGTGATGAAATATATTGGACAAGAAGTAGAAAAAATGGGTTACACACCAAAAAGAACGAATAAAGGTCTTTTAATTGTATCTGTAAAAGGAGAGAATGATCAACAACATCGAACAGTAACTGCACATATTGACACATTAGGTGCCATGGTTCGCGCGATAAAACCAGACGGTCGATTAAAATTAGATCGAATTGGTGGTTTTCCATGGAATATGATTGAAGGTGAAAACTGCACGATTCATGTAGCAAGCAATCAAAAAGAATATTCGGGTACAATTTTAATTCATCAAACGAGCACACATGTTTATCGGGACGCAGGTACGGCTGAGCGTACACAAGACAACATGGAAGTACGATTAGATGAAAAAGTAACAAGTGCTGAAGAAACACGTGCATTAGGTATAAATGTAGGGGACTTTGTTAGTTTTGATCCTCGAACAACGATTACCGACTCAGGATTTGTTAAAAGCAGATTTTTAGATGACAAAGTAAGTGCAGCTATTTTATTAAACTTGTTGAAAGAATTCAAGGAACAACATATTCAAATACCATATACGACGCATTTTATGTTTAGTAATTTTGAAGAAGTTGGACATGGGGCCAATAGTAGTATTACGCCTGAAACAGTGGAGTATTTAGCTGTTGATATGGGAGCAATGGGTGATGATCAACAAACAGATGAATATACCGTGTCTATTTGTGTGAAGGATGCATCTGGACCATATCATTATGCTTTCCGCAATCACTTAGTCGAGCTCTCTAAAGCTAATCAAATTGAATACAAACTAGATATTTATCCATATTACGGAAGTGATGCATCAGCTGCCATTCGAGCAGGTGCAGATGTTAAACATGCGTTACTTGGGGCGGGCATTGAATCTAGTCATTCTTATGAGCGTACCCATATGGATTCAATCAAACACACAGAAGCTTTAGTAAAAGCTTATTTGTTAAGTCAATTAGTTTAGTTAGTTGAATCATCATTAATATAATAGGGCAACTTAATATACTTGTAATTCAAAAGAATCGTTTGATAGGAATGAGTTAAAGAAAGATATGATTAAAATAGATCAACGTTGTGATTGGGCTTTGAATAGTTGCATTGAACAAGATTATCATGATCACATTTGGGGTAAGCCAGAACATGATGATCGACAATTATTTAAAATGCTAATTTTAGAAGGGATGCAAGCAGGTTTGAATTGGCGAACGATTTTGGTGAAAATGAATGCATTTGAAGAAGCTTTTGATCAATTCAACCCGCATGAAATGGCTCGTTATGATCAAGATAAAGAAGCAAGTTTATTAAATAATCGTTCAATTATTCGTCATCGTTTAAAAATAGCGTCTTTAAAATATAATGCACAAGCGTATTTAAAAGTGGTAGAAGAATTTGGTAGTTTCAATGCGTACATTTGGCGATTTGTTGATAATAAGCCAGTCATTAATCATTGGAAGACCAGTCAAGAAGTTCCAGCGAAAACTCCATTATCTAAACAGATTAGTGATGATTTAAAGAAAAGAGGGTTTAAATTCGTTGGGCCTACTATTGTCTATTCTTTTATGCAAGCAACTGGAATGGTTAATGATCATTTAATAACTTGTCCTTTTCGCTAAAAAAATAATAGCATCATTTTAAAATTTATAAAATAAATGTTTAATTTGTAAGAGTAAATAATACAAGATAAGTTACTACTTTAACCTTTACAAAAAGTTAGGTATAATGTGGGAATGATATAAACAAAGAGGAGAACAACTAATATGAATTTGATTGATGAAATCAAAACACGCAAGACATTTGCGATTATAAGTCACCCGGATGCGGGGAAAACGACGATTACAGAACGTCTACTATATTATAGTGGCGCGATTCGTCAGGCCGGAACAGTTAAAGGAAAGAAAAGTGGCAAGTTTGCTAAATCAGACTGGATGGCCATTGAAAAAGAACGTGGTATTTCTGTAACCAGTTCAGTTATGCAAGTATATTATGGTGATTATCATATTAATATTGTAGATACACCAGGACATGAGGACTTCTCTGAAGATACTTATCGGACATTGATGGCAGTTGATGCGGCTGTCATGGTAATTGATTCAGGGAAAGGGATTGAGCCACAAACAAAGAAATTATTTGAAGTTTGTGCAATGCGTGGTATTCCAATCTTTACGTTTATGAATAAATTAGACCGTGATGGACGTGAACCACTAGATTTAGTAAGTGAATTAGAAGAAGTGTTAGGTGTAGATGCCTATGTAATGAACTGGCCAATGGGGATGGGTAAGAACTTCTTAGGCTTATATGACTTACACAATCAACGGGTGGAATTAACGCATCCAGAAGACGCAAATGGTGAAGATTTCCTACCATTAAATGATGCTGGTGAAGTTGAAGGTGATTTTGCATTTAAAAAATCTTCTATTTACACCCAAGCAATGGAAGATGCTCAATTATTAAGAGAAGCGGGTAATGAGTTCGACTTAGAGGCAGTAAGCCGTGGTAAGTTAACGCCTGTATTTTTTGGATCAGCTTTAACTGGATTTGGCGTTCAAACATTTTTAGATGCGTTCGTTGATTTTGCGCCAAGTCCTGCTGCGCAAACGACTCAAAAAGATGAACTTGTACCAGTCGATTCAGAAGAATTAACTGGATTTATTTTCAAAATCCAAGCAAACATGAATCCAGCCCACCGTGATCGTATCGCATTTGTGCGGATTTGTTCAGGAGTTTTTGAACCAGGTGTAGATGTTACTTTACAGCGAACTAAGAAAAAAATTAAACTATCGCATACGACCCAATTTATGGCTGACACAAGAGAAACAGCAACCCATTCAATTGCGGGTGATATTATTGGATTGTATGATACTGGAAACTTCCAAATCGGTGACACAATATATTCAGGAAAAACAGAAGTGCAATACCCTGCATTACCACAATTTACTCCGGAATTATTTATGAAAGTGGCTCCGAAAAATGTCATGAAACAAAAGTCATTTCATAAAGGAATTGAACAATTAGTACAAGAGGGCGCTATTCAGCTGTATAAAACGTTCCATACTAATGAATATATTTTGGGAGCAGTTGGACAATTGCAGTTTGAAGTATTCAAATATCGACTAAAAGAAGAGTATAATGCTGAAGTTGTTATGACACCAATGGGTCGTCGAATTGCTCGATGGATTAATGAAGAAGATTTAGATCAAAACTTATCAAGTAGTCGTAACTTATTATGTCGAGACCGCTTTGATGCACCAGTATTTTTATTTGAAAATGAATTTGCTGTTAATTGGTTTAAAGATAAACATCCAGAAATCGAGTTAACAACACTATTTTAAGCAAAATATGTTAGATAGACCAAAAAACAAGCGATAAAAATGATGATTAAATCATTTCTATCGCTTATTTTTGTAATTTTTTAATTGTTACGCAAAATTATTATAAACAGGTTTAAATAAAGGACGACCGGAATGAATTTTTTGTGTAATTTCTACAAAGTTTCCCACTCGAATAATATCCAATGTATCTTTAGGAACTTTAAGCGTACGTTGTAGCACAAAATCAATTTCAACATCCTTAACAGGTCGTTTTCGGTTAATAATCAAGACATCGTTATGTGTAGGTGCGCCAGAGTAAATAACTGTTGATTGACCAAGTGAATACACTTTGACAAATTTAGCATCTGTACCAGCTAATTGTTCGTCAACTAATTTAGAGTGTGTATTTGTAATATTTATCAGCTTCATAAGCTAGACCTCCCCGTCTGCTTTCGTTACGTCAATTATACTACAAACGTTTTCAAAAATCACGACAGAATAATAAGTTATCGAGAAAAAGTTACTTTTAGAAAATTTTAAATTATCGAGATGTGAAAAATGCAATTACTTTGTGTAATAAAGAAAACTTAATGTATAAAATGAAAATAGCCATGTGAAAACAGATAATTTATGATTATTTTAGTTGTTAATGGTAGGAGTCTACACTATCGAGGGAAACGCAGGTAGTCCATCACAGGGCAGACGTTCGAGCTATCCATTAAATAGCGCATACATTAAAGGTTATGCACGTCCTAAGTACTCAAACGCAACAACAACTATTAAAGCTAACAAATCGATTGACCAAGTGACACAAGAGGTTCTTAACGGTCTTTGGGGTAATGGCTCTGAACGTATACAAAAATTACAATCATCTGGTTACAATCCTGACATTGTCCAAAATAAAGTTAACGATTTAATTAACGGAGTTCAACGCACGGAGCAAACTGTTACGATTGGAAGACAGGCTAAGCAGTGGGAAACTGGACAAAATATTCATCCGTCAGTTATTGGTAAGTCATTTAAAGTAGTTAAAACTAAAGCCGTTAATAAGTCTGATAGCAAAAAATCTTACTTATTAGTGGATGGCGCTACATACATCGGTTGGTTATTAGAACAAGACGTTGACGGATTTAAACGTCCACAAGACGCAGCAACACTAGCACCAAGCGCACCAAAACCTGAAGATAAGCAAGAAGTGAAACCAGAAGAACTGAAAGAACAAACAGTTGACGTATTGATCAATGAAGTTGTTGTAAACGGCAAGCACTACAAACTAGTGGAGGAATAGCCATGCAGAAATTAAAACGTTATAAAATGAGCTGCATTGTTTTAACTTTTATCAGCGTTATTTTAATGATTGCGTTATTAGTTAATCTAGCTAAGCAGCAAGCATTAACTGAGCGTAATAACGATTTAGAAATTAAACTGACTGGTGCGTATCACCAACTCGAGCGTGCGGAGTTGGAGCTAGAGGAACAACAGGCTTTGTATGACGAGTTGGCTAAGCACGCTGTTGAGGCAATTGGAATTAAATGAAAATATAATAGTAGATACACGTAACAGTTTCTACAAAAACGTTGCGTAATGTGGTATAATATATGTAATTAGCGTTGGAATCTCTACGGGGACCAATCGCGCCAAGTCCTTGCGCAAAGGCAATATAAAAAGGCTACCCAATAGGATGGCCTTATTTTTTTAATCTTTTAAAAAAACTTCATAAAAACATTGAATACTGCATTTAAATGTAGTATAATATAATTAAGAAAGGGGGGGGAGAAATATGAAAGACTTAGCTGAGTGGATAATAAAAATAGCTCCAGTTATCGCAGTCTTCCAAGGAATACGATATACTGAAGCTAAAATAAATAAAGTCAAAGCTGAAACTGCTAAAATCAAAGCTGAGACTAAATCACTCAAGTAGATAGTGGGGCATATGCCCCTATCTACTCTAAGTTTATCATATTATTAGATTATGGCAAATAAAATTTATTGGATTGTATTAACGCTATCAATTACTATCTTGATGGTTCAGATTACAAGATTCTATTTTGAAAAAAAGAAATTGAAAGGTGTTAAAGATGAACAGCGCAAATTTAGATAAAATTAAAAAGATTTTAGAACAACAAACGGCATATAGAATTTATAAAGACACGGGAATAGCGCAGACGACAATTAGTCGGTGGACAACAGGGAAAACACCGCTTGAAAATATGTCATTAAAACATGCTATTACATTGACTAGTTACTATGATCAGTTGAATAAACCTGAAAAATAAAAGGCTATCCAATCGGATGGCCTCTTTTTTTACGTTAATTAATATAATATATGATATAAAAACTAAGTTTCATTATTGACCAGTATAGGTCAGTTTTATTTAAAGAAAGCTGAATTTTTATAAAAGTTAATCGGTATTAACCATATAGAGCCATACGAGAGCAAACGTTTTTAGCTTTTTTAATGTTTTTTTAGGAGGTCATAGTGTATACTAAAGTTAACTTTTAACTTCATAGTGTCACTAAGAATGGGTTAATAGATTTATCGCTTTGAGGGAGAAATAATTTACAAAAGATAGCAGATGCTTTGTAAATAGAACCATATTTATTATTCAAAGAATAAATAGTAAGAAAGGAGTGGTATTAAGTGAATAGGACAAATTATTTTAATTATATAGAAGAAAAATTAAATACATTAGCATATAGAATAGGATCGAGAAGTAAACTAAACCTTTTGGAGCTTAATATCCATTCAGAGAATTTTTTCGCCTGTTTATGTAATATTATTTATGATTTAGAATTAGAAAATTTAAATTTCTCAATCCAAAATATAGAGGGTATAGATTTAATAGATTATAAAAATAAAATTCTTGTGCAAGTTTCTTCAACTTGTACAAAAACAAAAATTGAAAGTTCGCTTAGTAAAAAGGTTTTTGCTAAATTTAAAGATTACAGTTACAAGTTTATGTCTATTTCTAAGAATGCATCTGCTTCTCTAAGAAATAACAATTTTAAAAATCCATATAATATGAATTTTAATCCACAAGAAGATATATGGGATATTCAGCTATTTCTTAAAAAAATTTTAGCAGAAGAAAACCTTGAACAGCAAAGAGATTTATATAATTTTATAAAAGCTGAATTAGGGCAGAATGTTGATCCCGTTAAAATTGAGTCAAATTTAGCTAAAGTTATTAATATTTTAGCCGAGGAGACACTTGATATTAATGTGGGTTCTCTAGAAATCAATCCTTTTGCTATAGAGGATAAAATTTCATTTAATGATTTAGAAGAGGTTAAAGATATAATTGACGATTATACAGTCTATTACCACACGCTAGATAAAATATACAGTGAGTTTGATAAAGAAGGTAAAAATAAAAGCTTCTCTGTATTACAAGAAATTAGAAGACAATATATAGAATTAAATAGATCAGACAATACTCCTACGCATATTTTTTATGAAATAATTAATAGTGTTATGAAAGTCATAGTTGAAAGTAGTAATTATATACAAATGCCGATGGAAGAATTACAAATGTGTACGGATATACTGGTTGTAGATGCTTTTATTAGGTGTAAAATATTTAAGAATCCGGAGGGATATAATCATGTTATTACCAGATAATATTCATCCCGAACATAGTATTTATTATAATGGAGCCGTTATTTTAACAGAGCTTGAAAAAAAAACTGAACAAAAGCTTTTAGAATTATATTTTAATGTAAAAAAGTCAAATGACATGTCGTTTTCTGTGTTCGTATTGAGTTTAGACTGGTTGTATTTAATACAATCGGCTCAAATATGTGAGAAGGGGGTAGTAAGAAAATGTTTATAGAAAAATTGAAAATTTCTACTAAGTATAAAACAATTCGAGAGATGAGTTTTTATACAGGTATGAATTTGATAATTGATAACACCCCATTAACAGACGACTTAAAATTAACAGGGAATAATGTTGGTAAGACAACAGTTTTAAAATTAATTTATTTTTGTTTAGGAGGAGAAGGTAAGGATATTTACACAGATGAAGAAAATAAAAACAAAGTGTATGAAGAGGTTAAAAGTTTTTTAATAAATCAGGAAGTGTTAGTAACATTAACCTTGACAAATGAGTTTAATAAACAAAAAAAAGACCGATTAGTTATCGAACGTAATTTTTTATCGGGGAAAAACGCTATAAGGAGGATAAATGGCAAATCAATATTGAAAAAAGATTTCGAAAAAGAACTATTAGCAAAAATTTTCCCAGAACATAAAAACGAAAAACCATCTTTTAAGCAAATAATATCTCATAATATTAGATATAAGGACAATAGTATTAATAAGACATTAAAAACATTGAATTCTTATACTTCTGATGTTGAATATGAAGCTCTATATTTATATCTCTTAGGTTGTGGATATGATAGTGGAGCTAAAAAACAAGCACTTACTAATAGGATAAAACAGGAAAAAGCATATAAAGAAAGAATAGAAAAAAAACAGAAAAAGAATTCATATGAGGTAGCATTGGCTATCATTGAAGATGAAATAGTTGAGTTAAATAATAAAAAATCATTATTAAATATAAATGAAAATTTTGAAGAAGATTTAAATATGCTAAATGAAATAAAATATAAAATAAATAGAATAAGCTCACTTATTACTAAACTAGAAATAAGAAGAGATATAATCGTTGAAGCCAAAAATGAGATGGAAAAAGACGTATCTTTAATTGATTTAGATCAATTAAGATTGTTGTATAATGAGTCAAAAGAATATATACCCAATTTGCATAAAACATTTGAAGATTTAGTTGCATATCATAATAAAATGATAGTAGAAAAAATTACATTTATAACAAAAGAGTTACCTTCTTTAAGCGAAAGAATTGAAAATGAAAAGATAACTTTAAAAGCATTGTTAAGTCATGAAAAAGAGTTGTCACTAAAAATTTCCAAAAGTGATTCTTTTAATGATTTAGAAAATATTATTTCTGAAATAAATGAAAAATATAGATTAAAAGGTGAATATGAAAATACAATTTCACAAATAAACGAGGTAGATTCAGTTCTCGAAAAAATAGAGAATGAACTTGAAAATATTGATCAATATTTATATTCTGTTGATTTTCAAAACAAACTTACAAAGCAAATAAAGAAATTTAATAAATATTTTTCTTCGGTATCATATGAGCTATATGGAGAAAAATATGCTCTGACATATGAAATTATCAAGAATAAAAAGACTAATAATCCGGTATATAAATTTAGTACATTTAACTCAAATATGAGTTCAGGAAAAAAGCAAGGAGAAATTCTATGCTTTGACTTGGCTTATATAATGTTTGCAGATGAAAAAGGAATATCCTGTTTACATTTTTTATTAAATGATAAAAAAGAATTGATGCACGATAATCAATTGTCGAAAGTTGCGGATTTTGTTATGAAAAAAGATATTCAATTAGTAATTTCAATATTGAAAGATAAGTTGCCTGATGATCTATTGAATGAAGCAAATGTTGTTGTAGAGTTATCACAAGAGGATAAATTGTTTAGAATTGCATAAGATAAAATATGTATCTAATACTTGACACAAGAGTGGAATTTGTCAAATAAACGTTAAAGGAAACACATAACAGGTCAAAAAAATCGTTGCGTAATGTTGTTTAATATAACAGTTATCTTTGATATCTTTACGGAGACCGGAACAACAAGTCCTTGCGCAAAGGCAATATAAAAAGGCTACCTGTTTAATGGTAGCCTCTTTTTTTTGTGCTGGCGCATATTTTTGAATACGTATTTGAATACGTTAATCAAATTTAGTAGAAATATTACAGAAAACAGAAAAGACAAAAACGTTGATGTGTAAACATTTAGGGCAATGTAAGCCGTATAATTAAAATACATTGATTTGGGTAGGATATAATGGTATTCTTATTCTAGGTGTAAGGTAGTATATCCTTACAAATTTATTTATAAAAGGGGTTTTCAAAAATGGAAAAACGCGAATTTCACGTAGTAGCAGAAACAGGTATTCATGCACGTCCAGCAACTTTATTAGTTCAAGCAGCGAGCAAATATGCTTCAGATATTAACTTAGAATATAAAGGTAAATCTGTTAACTTAAAATCAATCATGGGCGTTATGTCATTAGGTGTTGGACAAGGCGCTGATGTTGTTATTACTGCTGAAGGTGATGACGAAGTAGAAGCTATCCAAGGTATAGAAGAAACAATGAAAAAAGAAGGTTTAGCTGAATAATGGTAAATAACTTAAAAGGAATTGCAGCTAGTGATGGCATTGCGATTGCAAAAGTTTACTTACTAACTGAACCAGACTTAACATTTGAACAAGTTGAAGGAGTAGATGTTGAAGTTGAAGCTAAACGTTTAGACGATGCTTTACTACAAACACAAGCTCAAATTCAAGATATTCGTGAAACAGCTCTAACTCGCTTAGGCGAAGAAGAAGCAAAAGTATTTGATGCGCATTTAATGGTTGCATCAGATCCTGAATTGATTGATCAAGTTAAGAGCACAATTAAATCAGATCAAATCAATGCTGAAGCTGCTTTACACAATGTATCTCAAATGTTTATCCAAATGTTCAAGAGTATGGAAGACAATCCATATATGCAAGAACGTGCTGCAGATATAAAAGACGTATCAGAACGTATATTAGCTAACTTATTAGGTGTTAAATTACCTAGTCCTGCATCAATTAAAGAAGAAGTAATTGTTGTAGCACATGACTTAACTCCAAGTGATACAGCACAATTAGATCGTAAATACGTTAAGGGATTTGTGACGAACATTGGTGGACGTACAAGTCACTCTGCTATTATGGCTCGTTCATTAGAAATTCCTGCAATCGTTGGTACAGGTTCAATTGTTGAATCAGTAAAAGATGGCGATATCGTCATTTTAGATGGTTTAGATGGTGTAGTACACATCAATCCAACTACTGAATTAAGAGAAGATTATGAACAAAAAGGTGCAGAATTTGAACAATTACGTCAAGAGTGGGCAAAATTAGTTCATGCAGAAACAAAATCCAAAGATGGTAAATCATTTGAATTAGCAGCCAATATTGGTACACCTAAAGATTTAACAGGTGCAATCGAAAATGGTGCAGAAGCAATTGGTTTATATCGTACAGAGTTTCTATATATGGACAGTCAAGATTTCCCAACTGAAGATGAGCAATTTGAAGCTTATAAAGCAGTTTTAGAGGGAATGAATGGACATCCTGTAGTTGTACGTACAATGGATATTGGTGGAGATAAAGAATTACCATATCTTTCATTGCCAGAAGAAATGAATCCATTCTTAGGATACCGTGCGATTCGTATTTCATTAAATGAACCAGATATGTTCCGTACACAATTACGTGCTTTATTACGCGCTTCAGTATTTGGTAAATTGCGCATTATGTTCCCAATGATTGCAACTTTAAATGAGTTTAGAGGAGCGAAAGCATTATTTGAGGAAGAAAAAGCAAATTTAATCAATGAAGGCGTTAAAGTAAGTGAAGAGATTGAATTAGGAATTATGATTGAAATTCCAGCCGCTGCTGTTTTAGCACATCAATTTGCTAAAGAAGTAGACTTTATGAGTATTGGTACGAACGATTTAATTCAATACACAATGGCTGCAGACCGTATGAATGAACAAGTGTCATACTTGTATCAACCATATAATCCATCAATTTTAACATTAATTAAACACGTGATTGATTCAGCTCATAAAGAAGGTATTTGGGCTGGTATGTGTGGCGAGATGGCTGGCGATCAAACAGCTGTTCCGTTATTAATGGGATTAGGTTTAGATGAATTCTCAATGTCAGCATCTTCTGTATTAAAAACACGTAGCTTGATGTCAAAATTAAACTACGAAGACATGAAACAATTAGCAGAGAAAGCAATTAATGAATGTACAACTGTTGAAGAAGTCATTGCATTAGTTGAAGAAGCTAAGAAAAGCATTTAATTTAACTAAATATAAAGAAACTATGGTCAATCGTACCATAGTTTCTTTTTTTGTTTTTTGAATCTTAGCACTTCCTTATATAGTTTTTCAAATTAATGTGTAGTAAAATTATAGGGAGACTTTGAAAGGTTAGTAACAAAGTATTCAGATGCTCTATTTAAAGGAGGATTTTATGCGAGTAGGAATATTTACAGATACATATATTCCGCAAATTAATGGAGTGACGACGTCTGTTCATATATTGCGAAATGAATTAGAGCAATTAGGTCATCAAGTTTATATCTTTACTACAACTGATCCCGACCAAACAGACGATCCCAATGTTTGTCGATTAAAAAGTATTCCACTGCTATCATTTAAAGATCGTCGAATTGCTATTAGTGGGTTAATGAAAGCCATAAAAATGGGGAAACAATGGAAATTAGATATCGTACATACGCAAACGGAATTTAGTTTAGGATTTGTTGGACGAATGGTAGCGATGGAATTAGGGGTTCCTTTGATTCATACGTATCATACAATGTATGAGCGCTATTTACATTATGTGTTTAATGGTAAATTAATTAAATCAAAACACGTCAAAGAGATGACACGTTTTTATTGTGACCGTACGGATAGCGTAATTGTACCGAGTCAATTGACGAAAGAAAAGTTAAGAAGTTATGGTGTATTGCAACAGATTTTTGTTGTGCCTACGGGTGTTCCCATTCCTGAATTCTCCTCAGAAAATCGCCAAGTGATGCGCGAACAGTTTGGTTATAACGATAAAGATATCGTTTTATTATCTTTGAGCCGGTTATCCCCCGAAAAAAATATTGAGGCGATTATTAATCAATTGCCAGCAATTATTGCTTTAGTTCCTGAAGTGAAATTATTAATTATTGGTGATGGCCCTAGTCGAAAGAATCTGGAGCAACTCACAGTTAAGAATCATGTTGAGCGATATGTACACTTTGTTGGTGAAGTACCTCATTCTGAAGCTTATGCTTATTATCAGATGAGTGATTTATATGTCAATACATCCGATTCTGAAACCCAAGGACTGACTTACATTGAAGCAGTTGTCAATAATTTACCGATTATTGCAAAACAAAATACTTATTTGAATCAAATTATTACCGATCGTTCGCTAGGCCAGCTATATCAATCTACTCAGTCATTTGCAATAACAACAGCTGATTACTTAATGAATGACTTGAAACGATCAAGAAACCAAAGTGATGCGCGTGAACAATTAAAAAATGAAATATCAAGTCGTACTTTTGCGTTACGAATTTTAGACGTCTATACGCGAGCGATTGATTCACAGCCATTTAAGAAAAGACGAAAACGTTCAAGAGATAGAAAAGGAGAATCGGTCAGATGAAAACGATTGGCTTTATAGGCACAGGGGTAATGGGATGCTCAATGGCGATGCATTTGTTAGACAAAGGGTATTCATTAAATGTTTATAATCGTACACGTTCTAAGACTGATCAATTAGTTAAAAATGGTGCTCTGTGGCGTGATACGCCTCAAGAATTAGCAGAGAAAAGTGACATTATTTTAACAATAGTAGGCTATCCGAGTGATGTCGAAAATGTATATTTCGGTAAAGATGGATTGTTTTCAGCTGATTTGAAAGGGAAAATATTAATCGATTTGACAACAAGTACTCCTTCTTTAGCGAAAAAGATTGCAACGCATGCGCTTCAAGTTGGAGCAGTCGCATTTGATGCACCTGTATCAGGAGGCGATTTAGGAGCTCAAAAAGGCACATTATCAGCGATGGTCGGTGGGCCACTACAATTTTTTGAAGCTGTTGAACCGATTTTGTCTGCTTTTTCAAAGCGTGTCACTTATTTAGGTGAAGCTGGTGCAGGACAACATACAAAGATGGCGAATCAAATTATGGTAGCCGGGACAATGACCGGTTTGACTGAATTATTAGTATATGCTAAAGCAGCTCAACTGGATTTATTTCAAGTGTTAGAAGTAGTTGGAGCAAGTGCGGCGGCCAATTGGTCATTAGAAAATTATGGACCACGTATATTGAATCAAAATTTTGAACCGGGATTTTTTGCAAAACATTTTTTAAAAGACTTGAAAATTGCATTAGATGAAGCCGAAAAAATGAATATTGATCTTCCTGCAACAAAAGAAGCATATCGTTTATATCAATTATTAAACGAATTAGGCTATGAAGAAAAAGGAACTCAAGCGTTAATTAATCTTTGGTGGGGCGATAAAACGCAATAGATTGTGAATAACATGCGATTATTGGTTGAAAAGATAGAAATTAATGTGAATTTTTGTTATAGTTTAATGAAGAAGTGGTAGTGAAAATATGCCGGAAAATAAGAATAGAAAAAGAAATGAGGCAATTAGATGAATTCAAAATTGAAAGAGATTATTAATCGTTTAGAAAAAATTGTTCAAACAGATGAAGACAACCGCACAAGACGCTTTAGAAGTAATGGGGAAGACGTATGTGAAGTCAACTTTAATGTAGAAAATAACATGTTTACATTCGTTGATTACAAACGTCAACAACAATATGAATTTGACAATATTGATTTAGTAGCAATTGAAGTGTTTGAAACGTTATAAGAATCATTGAGACCATAGAACGATTCATTTCGACTCTATGGTTTTTTTAAAAGATGGAGGTTTTTTTATCTTATGTTAAAAAAATTCACACCTACATGGCGCGTTAAATCCATTTATCAAATCGATCCCGATCAACTGAAAGCAGTGGGGATTAAAGCTGTATTAACGGATTTGGACAATACTTTAATTGCTTGGAACAATCCGGTTGCGACTAAAGAGACATTACAATGGATTCAACGAATGAAAGAAGCAGATATGCCAGTGGTGATTGTGTCTAACAATTCTGGGGGACGTGTGAAGAAAGTTGCTGATTTACTTGATGTGCAATTTATTCCTAAAGCACGCAAACCTAAAATTAGTGGACTATTACGTGCGGTAAAACAATTACAATTAGATAAAACAGAAGTTGTAATGGTAGGTGATCAATTAATTACAGATGTATGGGCAGGAAATCGAGCAGGAATTCGAACAATTCACGTACTCCCAGTTGTTGATAATGACGAGTGGAAGACTAAATTGAATCGTTCTATCGAACGAAAAGTGCTCATGAAATGGTTAAAATATCAATCACCTGACGAATGGGAGGATTCAATTAATGGTGTCGATTATAAATGATTTAAGTTGCATCGGTTGTGGTGCAAAAATACAAGTAGAAGATCGAGAAGCGCCTGGATACGTAAAAGGCGATTTATTAGCACGAACTATCGAAAGCCAATCTAAAGAAATGTATTGTGAACGTTGTTTCCGTTTGCGCCATTATAATGAAATTGCACCTGTTTCGTTAACAGATGATGATTTTTTAGAACTATTGAATGATATTGGACAAAAAGATGCATTAGTAGTCTATGTACTTGATATTCTTGATTTATATGGGACACAAATCAATGGACTACAACGTTTTATTGGGAATAATCCCGTATTAGTTGTTTTAAATAAACTTGATTTACTGCCGGTATCAACTAATAAAAACCGTCTAGAACAAGTGGCTAGACATTTAATGAAGGAACAAGGATTATCTCCAGTTGGAGTCGCATTAATTTCCGCTGAAAAACGACACGGCATTGATGATTTAATGGAACAAATTGAAGTTCATCGTAAAGAGCAAAGTGTTTATGTAGTAGGTGTGACCAATGTAGGTAAATCAACAATCATTAACCGCATTATTGGTGCTGTAAGTGATGAAGAAAATCCAATTACTACTTCTTACTATCCTGGAACAACCTTAGGACGAATCGAAATTCCTTTAGCTGATGGCGAAAGTCTAATTGATACACCAGGTATTATTCAACCACATCAATTAGCACATGCCCTTACAGCTGATGAATTAAAAATGATTATTCCAAGAAAACGTCTGAAACCTGTGACCTATCAATTAAACTCTGGTCAAACATTGTTTATTGGAGGGATTGCAAGAATAGACGTAACGAATAAGAAAAAAGGGTCATTAACGACATATTTACCAAACCAATTGATGATTCACCGGACAAAAACTGCAAAAGCGGATCAATTTTTTGAAAAGCATGTTGGTGAAATGTTACAACCACCCGTTAATCGAAAGAATATTAAACTAGTTATGAAACAATTTAAAGTGCCAGCTAAAAGTGATATTGTTATTTCTGGATTAGGATGGATTACTTTCCATCACGAAGCTGAAGTTAGCGTTTGGACAATTGAAGGTAATGACGTCTTTTTAAGACCCGCACTTATTGGAAAGTAGGCGAAACATTTGAAAAAATATACAGGTAAAGAAAAACAATTTTTTAAAAAAGAAGCGCACCATTTATCTCCGATGGTTCAAATTGGTAAAAATGGTTTAAGTTCAGAATTATTAGATGAGATAGATCGCGCTATTGAAAAACGTGAACTAATAAAAGTAACGATTTTACAAAACAGTTTAGTTGAGTCAAAGGAATTAGCTGAATGGATTGAATCTAATCATTTAGCTGATGTCATTCATATTATTGGTCGCACTCTAATTTTATATCGTAAGAGTGATGACGAAAAGTATCAAGATTTATCTTCAAAATTTGAAGCGATGTTTAGATGAAACGAGTCGGGTTACTAGGTGGTAGTTTTAATCCATTACATATTGCGCACTTAGTGATGGCTGAACAAGTGTTAAATACACTTGATTTAGATGAAGTGCGATTGATGCTCACGCATATTCCACCTCATGCTGAGGGGAAACAAACATTAACGACGAGTACACGTTTAGATATGCTGCGTCAATTTGTTAGTGAAGATCAACGCTTTTCAATTGAAACAATCGAATTAGAACGAGCTAAAAAAAGTTATACGTATGATACTTTAATCGCACTGAGAGAACGAGAACCAGACACAGCATTCTATTTTATTATGGGGGCAGATATGGTTTTAGATTTTCCAAATTGGTATCGTCATGATGAATTAAAAGAACTAGCTACTTTTGTAGCAGTTAAGCGTCCAGGTTATATGGTGGAAGAGTTAGCTGATTTTCTATGGATAGATGCTCCGCATTTAGATTTGTCTTCCTCGCTTATACGATCATACGTAGCTAATGGAAAAAGTATTAAATATTTAGTTCCATCAACTATTCAACAGTTTATTGAAACACATCAACTATATAAAGAAGGCCGTAAATAATGGAAAATAATAATAACGATGTAATAACTACATCAATCGTTTACACAGGCAAATGGATTAACTTGACTCGCAATCAATTAATTGAAGAATTAAGTGATAATTTAACAGAAAAAAGGCTACAACATTGCTTACGTGTAGAAGAAACTGCGGTTCAATTAGCGCGTCATTACGGAGAAGATGTAGAAGCGGCGAGTATCGTTGGCTTGAGTCATGATTTATTACGTGAGTTATCTGATGGTGAAATGGCGATATGGATACAGTCATACGGATTGAACAAGGATTTAATTCCTTATGGCCGCGAGCTGATGCATGGGCCGCTTGCAGCAGAATGGTTGAAGCGTCATGCACAATTAACTGACTCATCAATTTATCAAGCGATTTTTGTACACACGATGGGTGCACAGGAGATGAGTCAGTTAAGTCAAATTTTATTTTTAGCAGATTATATCGAACCAGCTCGATCATTTCCTGGAGTAGAAATAGCACGAGAATTAGCGTATCAGAACTTAGATCAAGCTACTGCTTTTAAATTACAACACAGCTTAATGTACTTAATTCAATCGGGACATGCTGTGTATCCTAAAACGATTGAAGCGTATAATGCATGGATTAAACATTCAGCAAACCAAAAATTGGAGGAATAATGTGAATCATACAGAAAATGAATTATTAAAGATTATCGTGGACGCTGCAGAAGATAAGTTAGCAGTAGATACAGTAGTATTAAAAGTCGATCAATTAACACCGTTAAGTGATTACTTTGTTGTAACAAGTGGTAACAATGAACGAAAAGTAGAAGCTATTGCTCATGCAATTATTGAAAAAGTATTAGAGCATGGTTACGAAGTGAAAAATGTAGAAGGGAAAGATAGTAATCGTTGGATTTTGATTGATTGTGTTGATGTAATTGTTCACGTGTTCTATGAAGAAGAACGAGCACATTACAACCTTGAAAAATTATGGGCAGATGCACCGTTAGTTAATACCAACTTACTATAAAAATAAGCTGATGTATCAAGATTTCGCGAAAGTATATGATCATTTAATGCCTTCTGAAATGTATAACGATTGGATGGAATACACTGAACAAGTAGTTGGGGATGTTTCATTACACAAAGTACTAGATTTAGGATGTGGTTCGGGGGATTTTCTTCAATTAGTTGAATCGACAGGAGCGGTTACGATGGGTGTCGATATCAGCCCGGAAATGTTGAAACTAGCGGCTCATAAAGTAAAGGCTGATTTATATTTGCAGTCCATGCTAGACTTAACCGGATTACCGACAGCAAGCTTAGTAACAAGTTTTTGTGATAGTGTGTGCTATTTGACTCAGCCAGATGATTGGTTGACATTGTTTCAAGCAGTTCATGACTTTTTACCCAATCAGGGTTGGTTTTTATTTGATGTTCATTCACTTGGAACATTAGCTAATTTTGATGATTTTATGTACCGCGATCAACTAGAAGACGGCACAGATTTGATTTGGGAAAGTGAAGTAGTCGAAGAAGTCAATCGGTTAAAAGTGCATCATCATTTAACAATTTACCAGCCCATTGAGACAAAGGAACATGAAGAAGCGCATTTTGAAAAAAAGAAAGAACATCATATAGAAGTGACTTATTCAATGGATCAAATTGAAATGATGTTAAAACAAGCAGGATTTAATCAAGTGAATGTGACAAGTGACTTCGGTCAAGAGGTAGCGTCCGATTCAAGCGAACGTCTCTTTTTTGCTTGTCGTAAGGGATAGAATTGAGGGGAAATATGCGTTCGGTTGGAATTATTGCAGAATTTAATCCACTTCATCGTGGCCATCAACAATTAATGACTTGGGCGAAAGAAGTGGCGCAAGCAGATGTAGTTGTGATTGCTCTTAGTGGTAATTTAGTCCAACGTGGCGAAATCAGTTTTGTTGATGTAGCAGCAAAAACTGAATGGGCATTAAATAGTGGAGCGGATTTAGTTCTCTTACAACCGATTTGGGCATCCTTACAAGCAACAGATAACTTTGCAAAACACGGGATTGATACATTGCGCTTAGCTCAAGTAGATAGCTATGCATTTGGGTCAGAGTTTGGGAATGCGCAAATGTTTACTCATGTTGCACGATTAGTTAATAATTATCAAAAAGAACTCGATCAATTATTTCATTCAATTCAAGACGAACGCTTAGGATACGCTCAAAAAATGGCACAAGCTTATTTGGAATTGGAGCGTCATGTTGGAAAAATAGTTAATAACGAATCATCATTGGTTGAATTTTTGACACATCCAAATAGTCAATTAGGTTTAGCTTATGAAAAGTGGAATCAAAAAAGTAAACAACCGCTTAATTTGCACGTCTTGCGACGGAATAATAGCCACCATGGCAATGACTTAATTCAAACGCCAGCGAGTGGTTCCGATTTAAGACGTTTATTTCAATCCGATAATTCTTATAATTTAATTAAGGAATATCCGATTTTAAATTGGGTGAGTGATTATCAGTTAAAATTATTGGAAGAGTTTGGTCGAATCGACACAACGACTTTTTGGCCCTTACTAAAATATACATTAATGATTACAGAACCAGATGAACTTGAAACGTATTATGGGGTCAATGAAGGAATTGCACCACGTTTAATTCGAATGGCACATGAAGCTTCTAGTTATGAAGATTGGTTGAATTTAGTTCATCATAAGCGAGTTACACGCCAACGAATTAAGCGAATGAGTATGTCGATTTTATTTCATTTAAAAAAATCTGATATGAAGTATCAAGCGCATCATGCAGAACATCCTAGGCAAGTTTTAGGATTTACAGCTAATGGACAAAAGTATTTGAAAGAATTAAATGCAAAGCAATTAGTAACAAATTATCAATTACGACCGCATCTATTACCGATTGATTGGCGTGTTGATGGGTTAATTCAAGATTGGTTTGCTCATACAGGGCGATACAAACGTTTAAATCATCCGATTAGGAAATAAGGAGTTTTTTTACTATGTGTGGATTTGTAGGCTACATTAATGGGACAGATGGAGTATTAGAAAATAATAAAAACATTTTAGAAACAATGATGCAGCGTATTGTACATCGTGGACCAGACAGTTCAGGTGTATTTATGGATGATCAAGCTGCACTTGGTTTCCGTCGTTTGGCCATTATCGACTTAACAGAAAGCGGTAATCAGCCATTTTATAGTGAAGATGAACGCTATGTGATGGTATTTAATGGTGAAATTTATAATTTTAAAGCATTACGTGAAGAATTGAAGCAATTAGGTCATAATTTCTTATCACAAACCGATAGTGAAGTGATTATTCGTGGATATGAAGAATATGGTGAAGCAATTGTCAATCAATTGCGAGGAATGTTCGCGTTTTGTATTTGGGATCGTCAAGAAAAATCTGCTCTAATTGCGCGTGACGGGTTTGGAATCAAGCCATTATATTATACAAAACATACGACAGATGGTAGTTTTATCTTCGGTTCAGAAGTTAAAACATTTTTAGATCATCCGCGTTTTATTAAGGAATTTAATCATCAAGCATTACAACCTTATTTATCATTCCAATATAATCCGCTAATTGAAACATTTTTTGAAGGAGTTTACAAATTACAGCCTGGCCATTACATGAAAGTAAAAGATGGACAAATTGAAACGATTCAATATTGGGATAAAAAATTTGATGAAAACACTTCAAAAAAAGCGACATTACCACTTGAACACTATGTGAAAGAAGTAAAAGATACGGTCAAAGGATCTGTGGATATTCATAGTATTTCAGATGTTAAGGTGGGATCGTTCTTATCTGGTGGAGTGGATTCGAGTTATATTACTGCACTTCTTAATCCAGAACATTCATTCTCTGTAGGTTTTAATCAATACGAAGCAATGTTTAACGAAACAGACATAGCCAAAAGCTTATCTGAGCAATTAAATATTGATAATCAAAGAAAATTTGTGAGTGATGAAGAAGCATTTGAAAAAATAGAAACGATTATGTATCACTTAGATGAACCAGATTCTAATCCATCTGTTGTGCCATTATACTTTTTATCACAACTAGCGAGTGAACATGTAAAAGTTGTTCTATCTGGAGAAGGTGCTGATGAGATTTTCGGTGGATATGATTGGTATAAGCCTTCACGTTTGAATGATTTCTATACAAAATTCCCATTAACATTTAGACGATCATTACATCAAATGTTGAAGAAAAATACAGGAAAAGAATCACGCTTAGAACGCTTTTTAGAGCGTGGTATTCATCCAATTGAAGAACGTTTCATTGGTCAAGCGCTTGTTTATACCGATCATGAAGCGTATAACTTATTATTAGAACCTTATCGTATGGGGATCACAACAGCGCATGTTACACGCCCATATTATGAAAAAGTTAAACATTTAGATGATTTATCTAAGATGCAATATTTAGATTTAAATCTTTGGTTACAAGGAGATATTTTACAAAAAGCAGATAAAATGAGTATGGCTCATTCGATTGAATTACGTGTACCATTTTTAGATAAAGAAGTTATGGAACTAGCAAAAACTATACCAACAGAGTATCGTGCAAACTATAACAATACAAAAATTGTTTTAAGACAAGCGGCTCGTGAAGTTTTACCTGAAGAATGGGCGAAACGTAAAAAAGTTGGTTTCCCAGTACCGATTCGTCATTGGTTACGTAAAGAACCATTTTATAGCCATGTCCGTGAAATGTTCTTAAGTGATTTAGCACTTAAATTCTTTGAACAAGATGTATTATTACACTTATTAGATGATCATCGGGATCAAGTGATGGATGCAGGACGTCGGATTTGGACAGTATATGTATTCTTAGTTTGGTACAAACGTTTCTTTATTGACGATAAAGGTTTATGCCAAACGAAGTTAGATTAATATGAAATAGAAAAGAGTGGACGGTTATGACAATGTCTCGAACATTTATACCTGTAATTTTTGGTGGGAATCGTGGTGCGTATGGATTAGCTCGAGCAATCCATGAGCAATATGGTTATTCTTCTGAAGTCGTTTTACAAGAAGTTGTAGGACCGGTGATGGCGTCAACCATTATAAATTTCCATGAAATCCCTTCGATTCGTGATCATTTTAAAGAGGCATTATTACATATTATTCCAGTCATAGAGCAATTAGCGGGCAACCGACCAATTATCGTATTTGGTTCAGAAGATTGGTATACCGAGCACCTCATTAAATATCGTGAAGTGTTTAGTGATCAATGGACAGTTCCGTATGTAAATATGGACACATTAAAATCTGCGGTAGATAAGTCGCGCTTTTACGCGATGTGTGAATCAATTAATGTGCCTTATCCTAAAACATGGACGATTAGTGAACCTATTTTGCCTAAGGAAGCTACAGGAGAGTTAGTAGTAAAACCTGCAATTACACCAACTTACCAAAATTTACATTTTGAGGGTAAGAAAAAAGTGTATATTTGTAGCAATCCAAAAGAAGCTCAAGAAGCATTAACGTTGATGCATGTTAATGGTTATCCCGATGAATACATTGTTCAAGAATTTATACCTGGAAAAGATACGGAACAAGCAGTTGTTACTTGTTATCGTTCGCCTCATGATAAACAAGTAAAATTGTTAGCATTTGGAAGAATTATTGCAGAAGATCACGGAGCAGAATCTATAGGTAACCATTTAGTTATTTTAAATGAAAACAATCATGAAGAAGTATATCAACACGTCCGTGCATTAGTAGAAGCGTTTGATTTTTATGGATTTTCAAATTTTGACTTGATTTATGATAAGAAAAGAGAGCAATTTTTATTTTTTGAATTAAATCCGCGCTTAGGTGTGTCAAATTACTATGTAACAGCAGGTGGACAAAATGTCGCTTACTATTATATTGAAGATTACTTAATGAAAAAACCAGTTGAATTAAGTGCAACGAGTCAGCCGGTATTGTTTAGTTTATTACCACAGCCGTTAGTGAAATATCTGTTAAAAGGAGATTCCTATCAAGCAGTGGTCGATGAATTTTATCATCAAGGACGAGTGGTTCATCCGCTAGCGTATTCAAAAGACAACCACTTTAAACGAAATGTTTATATCGGTTTATCTAAAATTAATTTTTATCGGAAGTTTTGGAAGTCACGGCAATTGTAGAGGGGGAAATTGAATGAGTCAATATTTTGGTATATTAGGTGGAATGGGTACACTAGCAACAACAAATTTTTTAGTGGAAATGAATCAACGCTTTCACCCTGAAAGTGATCAAGCCTATTTTAACTATGTACTTTTTAATCATGCAACGGTTCCAGATCGAACAGCATTTATACTTGATTCAACTCAGCCTTCACCAGTTGCCCCTCTGATTGACGATTTAAAACGGTTAGAACAATTATCGGTTGATTTTGTAGTTATTCCATGTAATACAGCTCATTACTTTTTTGATCAATTACAGGCTTCGACTAATTTAAAATTAATTAATATGCTCGATTTAGTGGGAGAAGAAGTCGCAAAATTACCTAATCAATCTTTAATTGGTTTGTGTGCGACGAAAGGTACGCGTCAAAGCGGTATTTATCAATCAGTTGTTGAATCAAATGGCGGACAGCTTGTTTTACCAAATGACGAATTGCAAGATAAGATTACTTCACTTATTTATGATAACGTCAAAGCAAAAGGTCGAATTAATTTAGATCTATATGAAGAAATATTAAATGACTTTTTAGCATTAGGTGTGTCCAAAATATTGTTAGGATGCACAGAAGTATCTTACGTGAATAGTCATGATCCAATCAAACGTTTTCCAATCATTGACTCTGAGAAGCTATTAGTAGATGAAACAATTCGATTAGGTAAAATAACACAAAATAAATGATTAAAATATGAAAAAATAGTGATTTGTCAATAATGACTGATTGACATTTTAATTCAGATTAGATATACTAAAGGAGTTGTACTAGGGGTGAGTAAATTGCGATGGTCTGTGAGACAATTAACACAAAATGTGAATGAAGCAACGAAGTTCGAAGAGACAGTTGACTTAAGTTCAACAATCTTAGATCGTTCGGATGATTTAATAGCAATTAAGCCCGCAGCAGTGAATGGCTGGTTCGTTCCTGAAGCACATGGTTTATTAGCTGATTTTATTATAGAAGTTGAAGTCACAATGCCTTCATCGCGTTCTTTGAAACCGGTGGACGTTGTTATTGAGACTCATGTAACCGAACGCTATTTGGATCCTCGATATATAACAGCTGATATGAATGATGGATTTGAAGTTGTTTTGCCGTTGCAAAATGATTTATTGGATCTAAGACCAGCAGTGGAAGATGCTATTTTATTAGCGTTGCCACTTCAAGTATTATCAGCAGATGAGCAACATCAAACTGCCACATTGCCTTCTGGGGTAGATTGGGCAGTTATAACCGAAGATGATTATTTGCATGAGCAACAAGAGTCTTTGGATAAATCTGTTGATCCACGTCTTCAGAAGTTAAAAGAGCTGTTAGATGATGGGTTAAACGACTAAACTACCCGATTTTCGAGTGAATTATAGGAGGTGTAAAACATGGCAGTACCAAAAAGAAGAACATCAAAGTCTAGAAAGAACAAACGCCGTACACACTTCAAATTAGAAGTACCTGGTATGACAATTTGTCCTAACTGTGGTGCATTGATTAAGAGTCATCATGTATGTCCTGAGTGTGGTTACTACAAAGGCGAAGAAGTTGTAGCGAAAGCATAAAACTAAATGATGAAACACTATAAGTGTATTGTAAAAAAATAGAAAGGCATAATTAAAATGCTTTTCTATTTTTTTGTACTTAAAAATAGAAATTGTAATGACTCTTTGTCAAATAGGGTTGATGATGAGGTGAGGTAACCGTATGGTTACTTCTCCTCTTTTTTAGATCAAAAGATAAAATAAGCAAATGATTGGATCAATTGTATTCAAAATTAGTGTTAAGAAACAGCGATTTTGGGTGGATGATTTGGCGCGTATAAACGCATCATCAATAAAATTCTATTTTTAAAGTGTGAATAATTACGGTAGCCATAAGCAGTTCGCTTAAGTACCTTGATTTTGTTGTTTAATCCTTCAATCGGCCCATTAGTCAATTGAGGATAAGCAAAAGTATTTTGAATATACGTGTTATAGTGTTTAAATGTTCTTAAAACGGTCTTTAATGGTTTCGGGAGGGGCAATGTTAGGCCATAATTGACC
>NZ_JAGN01000024.1 GCF_000526675.1 Atopobacter phocae ATCC BAA-285 | reverse complement strand
ACTATCTGATGGAATATTATATTTTGTAGCGAGCTCTAAATAAGAGGCTTCATTGCTCAAACATTCCTCAATAATTTTCTTTTTAAACTGCTCAGAATAATTGTTATTGCTACCTTTCGATATTAAAGCCGAAGGCCCATGTATTCTATACTTATTAAGGTACTTTCGAAAGTTTTTATTATTTAATTTTAAGCCATAATTTTCCTGTAGTTCTGCATAGGATATTCCACTGATTAAATAGAGATCAATAAAATACATTAACTCATTAGCTGAATAACGTTTATTTTTACGCATGAAAAACTCCCCCTAAAATAGTTTTACTTTTTCAAGTGTCTACTTTAGGGGGAGCATATCAAAGGGAGACTAGCTTCCTTTTCTTTTTTTATAAATGTTTAAGGGAGCATGAAATAAAAAATCAAATACTTGCATCGTTGGTCAAAATTAGTTAAGATAGAGTCAGTTAGCAGTCAAAAGTATTGAGTGCTAAACTTTAAATGATAAACGAAGTAAACAAATATCTTGGAGGCGATGAACGTGTTGAAACCGTTAAATAAGCGAGTAATCTTAAAAGAAATCGAAGAAAAAACAACTGAAAGTGGTTTTGTTTTACCAACTTCAGCACAAGAAAAATCAAATATGGCCGAAGTCATTGCGATTTCATCTGCCATTGAAGAACCTACTTTTAAAACAGGGGATAAAGTAATTTACGATAGTTACTTAACAACAAAAGTTAATTATGCAGGGCAAGACTATTTAGTAATTAAAGCAGAAGACATTATGGCAATCGTTGAATAATAACCAATAACATGTATGTTGAAAAATGATTGAACAACGAGCATAAAGGAGAAGATATAGATGGCGAAAGAAATTAGATTTTCAGAAGATGCACGTAGCAAAATGCTTAGAGGGGTCGACATGTTGGCTGATACAGTAAAAGTTACATTAGGACCTAAAGGACGTAACGTTGTTTTAGAGAAAGCATTTGGCTCACCATTAATTACAAACGATGGTGTAACGATTGCGAAAGAAATTGAATTAGCTGACCATTTTGAAAATATGGGAGCTAAATTAGTCAGTGAAGTAGCATCTAAAACAAATGATATTGCTGGTGATGGAACAACAACAGCGACGGTTTTAACACAAGCAATTGTACGTGAAGGATTAAAAAACGTTACAGCAGGTGCTAATCCAGTCGGCATTCGTCGTGGAATTGAACAAGCGACTCGTGTAGCAATCGATGCATTAAAAGAATTATCAAAAGATATTGATTCAAAAGAAGCTATCGCACAAGTTGCCGCAATTTCTTCAGGAAATAAAGAAATCGGTGAATTAATTGCTGAAGCAATGGAACGTGTTGGAAACGATGGCGTTATTACGATTGAAGAATCAAAAGGGATCGAAACAGACTTAGATGTCGTTGAAGGGATGCAATTTGATCGTGGGTACTTATCACAATATATGGTAACCGATAACGAAAAAATGACAGCAGATCTTGAAAATCCGTATATCTTAATTACAGATAAGAAAATTTCAAACATTCAAGATGTATTACCATTGTTAGAACAAATTTTACAACAAGGGCGTCCACTATTAATTATTGCAGACGATGTAGACGGTGAAGCTTTACCAACATTAGTTCTGAACAAATTACGTGGAACATTTAATGTTGTAGCAGTAAAAGCACCAGGATTTGGCGATCGTCGTAAAGCGATGTTAGAAGATATCGCCGTTCTAACTGGAGCAACAGTTATTACAGAAGATTTAGGATTTGAGTTAAAAGAAGCAACAATGGATCAATTAGGAACAGCTGGCCGTGTGACAGTGACAAAAGACAATACAACAATTGTTGAAGGTGCAGGTCATAAACAAGCAATCGCTGATCGTGTTGAGGGGTTACGCCGTCAAGTGAGCGAAACAACGTCTGAATTTGATTGTGAAAAATTACAAGAACGATTAGCTAAATTAGCTGGTGGAGTCGCTGTAGTTAAAGTGGGAGCAGCTACTGAAACAGAATTAAAAGAGAAAAAATTACGTATCGAAGATGCTTTAAACTCAACTCGTGCAGCGGTTGAAGAAGGAATTGTAGCCGGTGGGGGAACTGCCTTTATCGAAGTACAAAAATATGTAGAAGCACTAGAAGCTGAAGGCGATGAATTAACAGGAATTAAAATTGTCGCTCGTGCGTTAGAAGAACCATTACGTCAAATCGCAACAAACGCAGGAGAAGAAGGTTCAGTTATCGTTAACCATATTAAACAAGAAGAATCAGGCATTGGATACAATGCTGCTAATGGTGAATGGGTAGATATGGTAAAAGCTGGAATTGTTGATCCAACTAAAGTATCACGTTCTGCTTTACAAAACGCGGCAAGTGTTTCAGCGTTAATCTTAACCACTGAAGCAGTCGTTGCGGATATTCCAGAAGAACCAAGTGCCGGAGCAGGTATGCCAGGCATGGATCCATCAATGGGTATGATGTAAGACTAATCATTCAAAAAATACATAATAAAAGAGCGTTCAACGATTTGGTTGGACGCTCTTTTTGATGGAAGAATCACTTCTTGAATTACTTAATTAATTCTTCCGCTTCAATTTCTTCTTCAACATTATTATATTGTTGCCAAATTTGTTCTTCTTTCGATGGACGATCTTGAGGATCGAGGATAAAGGTATGCTTTAATTTCATTAAGAACGGTTCTTTAATTGTTTCAGTGACATCTGCTGCCATATTTTCCCAATCTAGGAAACGATTGTCATTATCACCATAATAATAATTGTAGCGATATCTAAAGGCTCTAAATAAACCAATTGATACAACTTTTAAAATAGAGAATAAAGGCACGCCTAATATCATACCTGTTAATCCCATTAAATTCCCCATAATTGAAATGACTAAAATAACAGTGACTGGATGCATCTGTAATTTTTTACCCATAACATTTGGTGAAATTAAATTACCTTCTAATACTTGAACCACAATCCAAACGATGATCATTTTTAAAAGCATGGTTTGAGAGGTGAATCCTGCAATTAAAACAGCAGGTACGCAGGCAATAAATGGACCAACGTAAGGAATGACACTTGTAATACCAGCTAAAGCCGCTAAAGCTAAGCCATAATCTAAGCCGATAATTAAATAGCCAATGAATAGGAGAACAGCGATACAGAAAGCAACAATTAATTGCCCTTGAATATACGCGCCCACTTGTTGATTCATGGACTGTAATGCATTCATTAATGATTGATGGCTATTTTTAGGAAATAGCGTTAAGAAACTATTGCGTAATGTTCGTGTATCTTTTAATAAAAAGAAAAAGATAATCGGTGCCGTTACTAGTGCGATACTCACAGAAGATACTTGTGAAAAGATAACGGATGTATTCGCAATTACTGTATTAGTGCTTTGCATTAATTTTTCAGGTAATTGATCTAAATTATTTTGTAACCATGAACTGATTTTTGCTACACCTTCTTGGAAAATAGAATCATCAGCAGCGTGTTTCGACCAATCAATTAAATTATTAAATGTTTGAGGCAAAGTAAATAAAAATTGTTGAACCTGAGTAATAATTAAAGGAATGAGAAAAGCTAATGTGCCAGCAAATACGCTTAAAATGATTAATAAAGCTAAGCTAGCTCCCCATACACGTTTTAATCCTTTACGTTCTAAATAATTAACAAGTGGTACAAATAAATAATAAAGAATAACTGCGAGTAAAATAGGTAAAGTGACTGTTTTAAAAATAATTTGTAGTGGATAAAAAACAAATGGAATTTGATTAAAAATAAAAATAACCAGGCCGATTAGTAATAAAGTAACTAAAGTAAACAATGTATTACGACCACCTAATAGTTGAATGTATCGAGTGGATAATTGCTTATCGATAGGTAGCGAATCGGTTGAGTCCTTTAATTTCGAATGGTTTGGTTGGTTTTGCATTGAATTCTCCTTTTAATGATGTGTTCTAAATTTTGATGTTTTCAAGTAAATCGTAACGACTGTTGGGACGATAATAGCTGCAGCAATGACTTCAGGCACACCATTTGTTAAAACAACAGCACCTAATAATTTATAAATTTGACTAACGTCCACACTTTTTAAAGTAGCGTATTGTTCGCCCTTAATTAAAGCGATTAATCCTAATACACCGGCTGTATTGACAATGGTGCCAACAATAGCACCTGCAGAAGCGGCTAATTTGAAATCATTTTTTTCTCTTAATGCATCAAATACCAGGCGTGCAGCGATTGGAATAAGCGCTCTAGGAACAACTGCAATAATAAAGTTCTGGAAAATTAAAATATCAAATGGTGAAGTAGGCGCAATATAAGCACGACTTGCGCTTAATAATCCCCACGCAATCCCAACGATAATATGATACGGCCGGTCAATAATTAAGGCCCCAATAATGACAGTAATATGAATAATCGTTAAATTTAATGGGGGAATTGGAATATATCCTAGAAATGGAACGAATGTTTGGAAAATTAAAATCCCAATAAAAATAGCGGTTAAAGTGAGTTGATAAGTGCTGATTTTTTTCATAGTGCTTTTTCCCTCCTAATTGAATAAAAAGCCTTCTAATTGGTTTTAAAAGACTTAATCAGTATAATAAAAAGTAACTAAAGATAGTATACACTTTTTTTCTTTAAATGCGACAAAAACATGTTGGTTCAATTAAATGCAATGAGTAAGAGAAATAAGAAAGAGGTAATCAGTTGAAAACATTATTAAAAGCAATTGTTCGATTTTACCAGCGCGCTATTTCGCCCGGATTACCACCGAGTTGTCGATATAGTCCAACTTGTTCTAATTATATGTTACAAGCGTTAGAAAAACATGGAGCCATCAAAGGGTTTATTATGGGAATTGGCCGTATTTTAAGGTGTCATCCGTTTATTCAAGGAGGAATGGATCCTGTTCCAGACCATTTCACTTTACGCAAAAATCCTGCCTATCGCCATCATAATCATTCTCATGATAAATAGAGAAACAAATAATTTGTAGATAATCTCAGAGTAAAGTGAAAAATATGGAATGCGCTAATCTTATTAGTTGCAAGATCATAAATTATAGTATAAAGTTTTTTTATAGATGTTTAGCATGCGCTAAATAGTGAACAAAATCACAATCTGTGCAAATAAAAGGAGGAAAACACATTGACAACATTATCAAAGAAAATTACAAGTGCTTTAGCATTAATGGCTGGCGCTATTTTAGTTGGTTGTACACCAACTGAAGAAGCCGTTAACAAAACAGATAATAAAGAGTCTGAACCAAAAACGCAATTAGAATTAACTTTTGGGACCATGCCAGCAACTGAAGCAATTCCAGTTTACATTGCGGAAGAACAAGGTTTCTTTAAAGAAGAAGGTTTGGATATTACAGTTGAATCATTCAAAGCACCAACTGATCGTGAAGCAGCCATTTCAAGCGGTAGTTTAGATGGAACAATTACGGACTTAATTGCTTTTAGCAACTACCGTAAGAATGGTTTAGATTGGAAATTAACAAGTGAAGCAGTGGGTTACTTCAGTATTGTATCAAACAACGACGAAGTAAAAACACTTGAAGATTTGTCAGGTAAATCAATTGCTTACATTCAAAGACAAGCTCCTCATTATTTCTTAGATGAAGCGATGCAAACAATTGGCAAAACATCAGAAGATACAGTTAACGAAGCAATTCCTCAAATTCCAGTTCGCTTAGAATCAACAGCGAATAAACAAGTTGATGCAACAATTTTACCTGAACCATTCCGTTCAATGGCATTACAAAAAGGAATGCACGAAATCGTACGTAGTGACAAGTTAGATATTCATCCAACTGGATTTGCGTTTACAACAGATGCTTTAGAAAACAAAAAAGAAGCTGTATTAGCATTCTATCGTGCATATAATCGTGCGGTTGATTACATGGAAGCTCATGATTTAGATGAATATTACAGTGTATTAGAAGAAAAAATTGGCTTTAGTCCAGCTATTAAAGATACATTCGAATTACCAAAATATACACATGCGAAACCAATCAATGTAGATCAATTTGAATTAGCTATGAAATGGGCAAAAGCACAAGGTCTTTATACAGAAGAATGGGATCAAAAAGACTTTATAAATAACATCGTCACAGACGTGAAATAATCGTTAGATCATTTTAGAATAGTGGGATGAATATGTTAGTTATTAAAAATTTAACAGCATGGCATGGGAAACGAGAAGTCATTCATGACTTCTCGTTAACTGTAGCTAATGAAGAATGTGTCGTTATCGTCGGGCCAAGTGGATCAGGCAAGTCGACTTTATTAAACTGTTTGAATGGGTTACATCAACATCAAACGGGACAAGTTGATTTAAACGGGCAAGCGATTGACCCTAAAACGCAAACCATTAGTTGGGTGCCGCAAGATGGCGGGTTGTTACCCTTTAAAACGGTTCGTGACAATATATTAATCGGCTTGAAAATCAAAAAACATTTACATGATAGTGTGGAACAAGAAGTCAATGAATTAATGAGACGTTTAGCGATTGAAGCATATGCTCATAAATATCCGAGTGAGCTAAGTGGGGGCGAACAACAACGCGCTGCTTTAGCACGAAGTTTTATTTTAAAACCGGATTTATTATTGATGGATGAACCATTCTCTGCTTTAGATACATTAACGCGAGAACGATGCCAACAATTATTTTTTGAATTGTGGCAAGACCAAACGTTTGCAACAATTTTAATTACGCATGATATTGAAGAAGCATTACTTTTAGGACATCGCATTTTAATTCTAGGTAAGAATCAAGGTGAAGTGATTCAAATTATCGATAATCCGTTACGGACATTAAACTATGACGAACGCCGTAATAGCTTAACATTTTTTGAATTAATGAAAGATTTAAGAAAGGTGTTGAAACAAGCATGGAACTAATAAAAAAAAGCCAAAAACTTTTCCAAGTTTTTATCGTATGGTTTATTTTACATTTGATTTGGTGGCTGACCAGCACATTGTATCAAAATACAGTTATTCCATCGCCGATTGCGGTTTATCGTCATTTTCCACAACTTATTAGTGGAAAGTTGGGGTGGCATTTATATTTTAGTGCAACCCGACTATTTTGGGGGATTTTAATTTCGGGTACAATTGCATTAATTGTTGGTGGATTAATGGGAACTTTCGACCAGTTGAATGCTTGGATTAATCCCGTTATTTATAGTTTATATCCTTTGCCTAAAATTGCTTTACTACCAATTGTGATGCTAGTATTTGGTTTGAGAGAACAGTCAAAAATTACGATGATTGTGTTGATTTTAGTGTTTCAAATGATTATTACCGTCCGTGATCAATTGTTAACAACTCCTAAATCTATTTATCATGTACTTCGTGTGTTAGGTGCACCGAAATGGCGTTTGTTAAAAGAAGTAACGTTACCTTTAGCTATTCGTGCATTAATTAGTGCAACGCGTGTTGCCTTAGGGACAGCGATGGCCGTCTTATTCTTTACTGAAATTTATGGAACGCGTTATGGTATGGGATATTTTATTATTAATTCATGGTATCAACTGGATTATATTGATATGTATGCGGGTATTTTAGTGTTGAGTGCAGCAACTTTCTTTGTTTTTATTTTGTTAGAAGCACTTGAAAAATACTTGAATCGTTGGCAAACCAATTATCATTAGTGATATATCAGATCATAGGAAATAATATAAAATTAAAAAATAATTAGAATTCAAAAAAAGACTTGTTTTTTGTTGCAGACCTGTGTATATTAATGGAGTACGATTCAGGAGGGGTAGCGAAGTGGCTAAACGCGGCGGACTGTAAATCCGCTCCTTCGGGTTCGGCAGTTCGAATCTGCCCCCCTCCATTGATTGGGCTATAGCCAAGCGGTAAGGCAACGGACTTTGACTCCGTCACTCGTTGGTTCGAATCCAGCTAGCCCAGTACTAACCGACTCTAGTAGTCGGTTTTTTTTTATCTAAAATATGCAAGAATACAACGTTTCTCTACATGGATACATGCATGACCGGCAATCCATGTTATAATATGTGATAAGTAGTATTTAAAGGATAGAAGGGATGTTATTAATGTTTGAGTGGACGAATTTTTTATCGTGGCAAACGCTTATACAGTGTATCGATATAGCTGTCGTTTGGTTCTTAATATATAAATTGCTTCAAATTATACGTGGAACGCGTGCGGTTCATTTAGTTCAAGGGTTAATCGTTGTTTTGGCGATTAAAGTGTTTGCTTATATGATTGGATTAAATACATTAGATTATATTATTAATATGATTATTCAATGGGGAATTATTGGGTTAATTGTTGTGTTCCAACCAGAGATTCGTCGTGGACTAGAACATATCGGTCGTTCAACTTTTTGGACGAGACAAATTCATCGCAATAATCCAAGTAAACAATTAATTTCTGAGATTATTAAAGCAACTGCCTATATGGCGAAACGTCGAATTGGTGCGCTAATTTCGATTGAAATTGAAAATTCTTTGCAAGAGTATGTCAATACAGGAATCCCATTAGATGCAGATATATCAAATCAATTGTTAATTAATATTTTTATTCCAAATACTCCATTGCATGATGGAGCTGTTATTATACAAGGATATAAAATTTCAACAGCAGCAAGTTACTTACCGCTTTCAGAAAGCCCGTTGATTCCGAAAGAATTAGGGACACGACACCGTGCCGCAATTGGTTTAAGTGAAGTAAGTGATGCTTTAACTATTATTGTTTCTGAAGAGACGGGAGCAGTAAGTATTACACATCATAATCGATTATTTAGAGATTTAAACGAAGAACGTTTAGAGTCCATTTTAGAAGATGTGTTAGTACATGAAGATGAGAAAAAAGATTCAAGTATGAAGTCCATTCGCGAACTGTTTGAATACTTTAAGGCAGGAGGCGACAAGAATGAGTAAATGGTTGAATAATCGTTTTGTAACTGCGGGAATTTCTTTATTATTAACGATTTTATTATTTTCGTATGTACAATCTATTAATTTATCCAATCGACAAAGTCAGTCAATTAGTATACAAGCAGAGCAAACAGTAGATAAAATACCTGTTTCTGCTAAAATTTCAGAAAATGATTTTGTAGTTTCAGGTCTTCCAACAGAAGTTTCTGTGTCGTTACAAGGACCAAGTAGTGCGGTTCGAATAGCCTCGTCTAATCGGAACTTCAAGGTAGTAACACCTAATTTAGACGAGTTAGGCGTAGGGACGCATGAAATTACTTTGACCACTGAAGGATTACCAGCAGAATTAAGTGGGATTGTTGTGCCTAGAAAAGTGACAATTCAAATTGAACGTCTTATTACACGTGAATATCCAATTGAAATCGTAAATGAAGATGGTGTAGGTATTCAAAATAATGTTGAGTTTAGAGAAAAGACAGCTAAAGTGCGTGGTTCAGAAAGTACAATTCAAGCCATTCAATCTATTCGTGGAGTCTTTAAAATGAGTCGTCAATCGCCGGCGAGTCAACAAGTGGAATTAAATGCATTTGACCGCGAAGGGCAAACGCTATCTGTCAATATTGAACCACAATCGATTAATGTTATTCGTAAAGAAGATACATTCTTAGAAAAAACTGTACCAATCATTATTAATTCAACGAATGAACAAGAAGGGTTTGCTTATTCTTATATAGCTGAACCAGCCGAAATTCAAATTTCAGGCGACAAAAAAGTACTATCAAACATTTATGAAGTATCGGTACAAATTGATGTAGCGACTGTAAAAGATAACGAAACAGTTTATGCACGATTACATTTACCATCAGGCGTATTCGCTGATGTATATGACAAGGTGGAAGTGAAAGTGCGTAAAAAGAAAATAAGTGGGAACACCTCAGAAACAGAGTCTGATTCGGAAGACAATCAAAATGTTAAACCGAACGAGACAAACGAAGAAAAAGTTGAAAAAGAAAAAGACGAATCATTAAATTAGATGAATCGATTGAATAGGAACTATTCTATTTCTAATAAGAGTGGAATATAAAGGAGAGAAAAAGATGGGAAAATATTTTGGAACAGATGGAGTGCGCGGTGTCGCAAATAGTGAGTTGACACCTGAATTAGCATTTAAGTTAGGTCGATATGGTGGATATGTACTCATTCAAGAAGCGGAAACATCTCACCCACGTGTTTTAGTTGCGAGAGACACACGAATTTCAGGACAATTATTAGAGTATGCATTAATTTCAGGCTTACTATCTGTTGGTATCGAAGTCATGCAATTGGGTGTTATTCCAACGCCAGGCGTAGCGTATTTAACTCGTGTTCAAGGCGCGGCAGCGGGTGTTATGATTTCGGCTTCGCATAATCCAGCGCAAGACAATGGCATTAAATTCTTTGGATCAGATGGATTTAAGCTATCAGATGAAACAGAAGCTAAAATTGAAGCATTATTAGATCAAGAAATCGATGAATTACCCCGACCTGCAACTGAAGGATTAGGTCGTGTAGAAGAATATTTAGAAGGCTCACACAAGTATGAGCAATTTCTAAAAAATTCAATTCCAACCGACTTAGCTGGTTTAAATGTCTGTTTAGACGGTGCGAATGGAGCGACTGCTTCGTTATTAACCCGTTTGTTTGCAGATTTAAATACAGAATTCGAATTAATGGGTCATCAACCGGATGGATTAAATATTAATCATGGAGTAGGATCGACACATCCAGAAAAATTAGCCGAATTAGTAGTTGAGAGCGGTGCAGATGTTGGATTAAGTTTTGATGGCGATGGCGACCGTTGTATAGCAGTCGATGAACGCGGTAATATCATTGACGGCGATCGGATGATGTTAATTTGTGCGCAACATTTATTAGAAAAAGGACGATTAAATCAAGATACGGTCGTAACGACAGTGATGAGTAACTTAGGAATGTTTAAGGCGGCTGATCAATTAGGATTAACGCTTGAAAAAACAAAAGTAGGCGACCGCTATGTTGTTGAGAAAATGCGCGAAGGTGGTTACAATTTAGGCGGCGAGCAAAGTGGCCATATCGTCTTTTTAGATTTTAATACGACGGGCGATGGATTATTAACAGGTATTCAACTGTTAAATGTAATGAAAGAAACGGGTAAGCCATTGTCTGAATTAGCGCAAATAATGGAAACTTTCCCACAAGTTTTAATCAATGTACCTGTTAAAGATAAACACCATGTGATGGATATTCCAGCTGTTGCACAAGCTATTCATGAAGCTGAAGAGATGATGAATGGAGAAGGACGTATTTTAGTTCGTCCAAGTGGGACAGAGCCACTTGTGCGTGTCATGGTTGAAGCTAAAACGCAAGAAGCGTGTGAAAAGTATGCTAATCATATCGTGCAAGTAATCGAACAAGAAGGATAATAGACGAATAGAAGAGTTAGTCCGATTAAGGATTAACTCTTTTTTTGTGCTTCAGATTGACATCATTCAATAATTGATCTATACTCTAAGTGTACTAGTTGAATAATACAAAAGTACAGATTTAAAAATAGTCGCAAATCACACAAGTATTTAATAGGTTTGATGGGAGGTGTAGTCATGAAATTTAATCATCGAATTCCTATTTATCAACAAGGGGTCGATTATGTTAAATCGAAAATTATTAGTGGTGAGTGGCAAGCAGGTACAGATTTACCAAGTCGTCGTGATTTTGCTAAGCAATTAGGAATTAATCCTAATACTGCACAACGTATATATAGTGCATTAGAAGAAGAAGGATTGATAGAAACGGGGCGGAATACAACTAGCTCTGTGACAAGCGACAATGAACGATTACGAGTACTTCGTCAATCCATGACGGATGAAATCTTAAACGATTTAATAACAAGACTTAAGCAAATGGGATTCACGAATGAAAGTGTCGTTGAAACTCTTGAACAATTAATTCACTCACTTAAGGAGGGTAAGCATGCTTGAAGTAAAAAATTTGACCGTTAAGTTCGGTAAAAAAGTTGTCATAGAAGATATTAGTTTTGAATTAAGGCCTAATGAAGTAACTATCATCGTCGGTTTGAATGGAACAGGGAAATCAACCTTACTTAAAGCGATTATGAATTTGATTCCACACCAAAAGGGAGAAGTATTGGTGGATGGTCAACCATTTACGTTTGAATCATACGAAAATGTAGGATTTGTTAGTGATCACTTGGCATTATTGCCGCATCTAACTATCAAAGAGTCATTAGAACTTATGGAAACGTTCTATGACAGTTATAATAGTGCACGAGCAGAACAACTCTTAACGTTCTTCCGACTAAACCCTGAAGAACGTGTTCGGACTTTATCAAAAGGAAACCAAGCAAAATTGAATTTACTATTAAGTTTAGTTCTAGATACGTCGTATATCTTACTTGATGAACCTTTCGCTGGGATTGATGTATTCAGTCGGGAAGAATTACTAAATGTATTTACAACTGACATTATGGAAAATAAAAGTGTATTAATGGCAACACATGATATACACGAAATTGAAAACTTAGCCGATCGAATTATTATGCTAAAAAATGGGCATATTATTAATGATATCAACTTGGAAGAGTGGCGTGAAGAAAAAGGCCAAAATGTAATGGACTTGATGCAGGAGGTGTATGAACGTGAGATTTTTATATAAATTGATTATTTTAGAATGGGAGCGCGCGAAGTTATTTATACTAGGAGTCATTGCTTTTATTACGATGAGTCTAGTGGTTATTTGGGGGAATGAATGGAAGAATGCTTCACTAGGAATCTGGACCAATTTTTCTAGCGAGATGTTATTCTTTGGACTACAGCTCATACTGATTTTCTTAATTATTTTAATGAGTGCGTGGACTTGGCTACGTGAGTGGCAGATGCGTAGTCACTTTATCGATCGTTTAATGCTTATTCCAGTAAAAAGGTTTTATCTATTTTTAGCGAAATGGGTCTTTCAATTAGGAGTTATCTCATTGTTTGTTAGTGTGCAACACCTTTTGGGAATAGCATATTATTTAATGTTAAAATTATTCTTTCCGATTTTATCGAATAACGTTTATTTTTCACCAAGTCGTATTTTAAATAGTTCAGAGATATTTTTTCAATTAATATTGCCAACTAATCCATTCTCGTTTGCACAGTACATTCTATTCATGAGCGGGGTCGTTTTAACCATTATGAATAGTGTCATCATTTATCGAAGCCTCTACTCAGGGTACCGTATTTGGGGAATAGTAGCGAGCATATGTTTTTTGATTGGCGTGCCGTTCCTCCTGTTTTTAAGCGTGGTTTACATTATTGGAGAGTATAATGCCACAGCATTTTTTGTATTAGAAATATTGGGCAATGCTTTGTTGTTATTAGCTGGTTATCGATTAACGCAACGTCATTTGTCAGTATAAGGAGGGGAAAACATGAAGAATAATAAGACACCATTGATCCTATTAATAGTCATTGTTTTGACTTTGACGGGGACATTTTTCATCGTGAATCATGATATGAATCAATTGCCTGAGTTTAAAGTTGATACAAAAGTTGATAAATATAATATTAAAGATAATTTAGTAATTGATATAATGTTGAATAGTGAAAATGGTAACATGCCATCTTGGGAATACGCTTATGTCAACAAAGGGAAGACCATTTATCCAAGTTATGTGGGCGATTATTTTCCAAGAATTCAAAGCAAAAATTATCCAAAACCTTTCTTAAAAGCAATTGAAAAGAAAGGGCATAAATTGTTGAAAGTGAGTCACTTTGTCAATGAAACACCTAACTTATTAAGTTTTATGTATGTTGATTGGAAAGAAAATCCTAAGTTAGTTGTTATGAAATATGATTTAGATCATCAAAAGATGTTCGATCAAACAATTGATTTACCAAGCGATTCAATTAAGCCGTTTGATAAAAATTTCACCTTTGAAATTATAACGGCATATGAGACGCCAACTAAAATATTTTTTATGATACCAGAATTGTCGGACTATAAAGTCATTGAAACAAATAAAGAAAAAAATCATTTAAAAGTAAGTGATATATACTCACTTGGAATTGCGGGGGCTCAAACTGTTGTGAGTGAAGCAGGCTGGATGACATTTGATAATGAAGATGCCAAATTACTGATTAGAGAGGCAAGAGAAGGACAGAAAGATAACATCTTTACGATTAACCTGTCTACTCAAGAAAAGAGCCAAGCGTATAATATTGAAAATGAAGATATTTCACTTCATCAAATGGGGTCAAAATTTTTAACTATTGATTATCAAAAAAATGAAATAAAAACATACACTATGGATAACATCGGTGCAATCGCTGGAGAAGAAGCAAAATCAATTGATACAATGAAATTACAAAATGATGATACTCATTCATTTAGTGTATTCACAAGAGACAACACATTGAACTTAGTGGAAAATACAGGAGCAAATCAAAAGACATATAAAAAATTAGATTTAATGACAAAAGAAGTTGTTTTAGAATATTCATTAACGAATCTAAAGCCACATAATGTTCTAACTCAATGGAATATGTCAAATGATAATATATTCAATTTAAAATAAACAGAAAAATCGGTCATGAATTGTTTGGTGTTTCTTTAATTTTATGCTTTAATTAAAATAAGACTATTATTGAAGGAAGCGTGACAAATGATTGTTGGAACTTTAAAGCAAACGTTTCATACGAAGCAAGGCACATTGAGTGACAAACAAATAATTGAAACACCAGCAACTCTTGTTGAGAAACAAGGCGTATTCTATATAACTTACCATGATAAGGAAAATAATGAGCGTTCAATTTATCGAATTGACTCACCTCAATTGCAACACATTCGTTATAGTGAGCCCGTTACTAAAAACACCTTTATCTTAAATAAAGAAACAAGATGGAACCGCAATGGACTCATGTTTGATGTAAAGACGAAGCAGTTACTAGTTGAACGAAACGCCAATGAAATACACGCAACAGTAGAATATGCTGTATATCATGCGACTCAATTAGTCAATCAAGGAAAAGTGGAGTTGCAATTTATTCCTGAGATAAGGTAAACTACTATAGTGAATAGACCGAAAGGACGTTGAATATGAAGCTAGAAAAATTAGACCAATATGCAAAAAACGAACTATCAATGATTGAAGTCGCTCATGCTATTTTAAATGAACGTACTAATGTAATTGATTTCTCCGAATTATTAACATTAGTCGGAGAATATTTAGAGATGAGTGATGATCAATTAAAAGCCGAAATGACTCGTTTCTATACTGATTTAAATATCGACGGATCATTTATTTCTTTAGGAGATAATCGTTGGGGGTTACGTGCTTGGTATGCCATTGACGCCATTGACGAAGAAATCGTATCATCAATCGATGATGACGAATTACGTCTTCATCGCAAAAAGGCAAAGAAATTTAACGCATTTAATGATGATGAGGACGCCATTGACTATTCAGATGACGATGAAGAAATTGAAGAAGATGAAGTAATCGAAGAAGATGAAATCATAGAAGTTGAAGCAGACGAAGATGACGATGAAGAAGATGACGAAACTGCAGAATTGAAAGCGTACAAATCAGACTTAAGCGAAATTGGTGCAGATGAAGATAATGAAGACCCTGAAGTCGATCATTTGACAATTATTGATGAAGCAGACTTGGATGATGATTTAGAAGAATTTTAAAGGTAGGACATTAAATGGTTTAATATTTAACTAATCATATATTTCAGACTTGACCTGTACAAAGAAGCCGTGTAGTATATTGATTGGGCTCCCAATTATATGGGAGAAGTCAAGTTACCCTCAATCTTAGGATTGGGGGTTTTTCTTTTTTAAGTTGACTAACCTGAGTAGCTACCAATTATTGCTAGTTAAAGAAAGGAAGAAAAACTATGACCAAATATATTTTTGTAACAGGTGGAGTTGTTTCATCAATTGGAAAAGGAATCGTTGCAGCTTCACTCGGACGTTTATTAAAAAATCGTGGTTTAAATGTAACCATCCAGAAATTCGATCCTTATATTAACGTGGATCCAGGGACAATGAGCCCTTATCAACACGGAGAAGTGTTTGTAACAGATGATGGTACGGAAACGGACTTGGATTTAGGACATTATGAGCGTTTTATAGATATTAAGTTAAATAAATTTTCAAATGTGACGACTGGAAAAATATATTCAGAAGTGATTCGTAAAGAACGCCGCGGGGATTACTTAGGGGCGACTGTACAAGTCATTCCACATATTACTAACGCCCTAAAAGAAAAAATTATGCGTGCAGGTGAAACAACAGAAGCAGATATCGTCATTACTGAAGTTGGCGGGACAGTTGGAGACATCGAGTCTTTACCATTTATTGAAGCCTTACGCCAAATGCGTTCAGAAGTTGGACCAAATAATGTTTGCTACATCCATACAACATTAATTCCCTACTTAAAAGCAGCGGCTGAGATGAAAACGAAGCCAACACAACATAGTGTAAAAGAATTACGTAGCTTAGGCATACAACCGAACTTATTAGTTGTAAGAACAGAACAACCTTTAACGACAGATATACGCAAAAAACTAGCGTTATTCTGTGATGTACCAACAGAAGCAGTCATTGAATCACGCGATGTTGAAACATTATACACTATTCCATTAGTTTTAAAAGAACAAGGAATGGATGAATATGTATGTCGCCATTTTGGTTACACTGATTTGCCAGAAGCGGATATGACCATGTGGATGGACTTAGAACAACGTGTTCAACGTCTAAAAAAACGTATAAAAATTGCGATTGTTGGTAAATATGTTGAATTACCTGATGCGTATATATCAATTGTAGAATCACTAAATCACGCGGGCTATACATATGATACAGCGGTTGAGGTTGAATGGATTAAGGCACAACAGGTGACTAAAGAAAATGTTCATGATTTATTAAAAGAAGCGGATGGTATTTTAGTTCCAGGTGGGTTTGGCAACCGTGGTGTAGAAGGTAAAATTAACGCGATTGAATATGCTCGAACTAAAAACATTCCATTCTTAGGCATTTGTTTAGGGATGCAATTGGCTTGTGTTGAATTTGCACGTAATGTGGTCGGTATTACAGATGCTATATCAGGAGAAGAAAATCCACATGCTGACCATAAAGTGATTGATTTAATGACGGATCAAGTCAATGTGGATGAGTTAGGTGGCACGTTGCGTCTTGGACTATACCCATGTTATTTAGCGGAGGGTTCACTTGCCCATCAATTATATGAACAAGATTTAATTAATGAGCGCCACCGTCACCGTTATGAATTTAATAATGAATACCGTGAAATGTTAGCGCAAAAAGGACTAGTATTCTCAGGATTATCACCAGATAAACGTTTAGTGGAAATTATTGAACTACCAAATCATCCATACTTTATTGCGAGTCAGTTCCATCCAGAATTTTTATCACGTCCAAACCGTCCACACCCATTATTTAGCGGTTTAGTTAAAGCAGCATTAAAATAAAACGCTTAATTATCAATGGTTTTCAGAAAATATATAAAAACAATAACAATTGATGTTTTTTTTTGGTATAATAAATATGTCTTAACGAAGGTAAAACAAATTCAAGGAGGACGATTACATGAGTCGTTTAGTTTCAATGACAGAAATGTTAAATAAAGCAAAAGAAAAGCATTATGCAGTTGGTCAATTCAACATTAACAACTTAGAATGGACACAAGCAGTATTAACAGCAGCACAAGAAGCAAAATCACCAATTATTTTAGGTGTATCAGAAGGTGCAGCTAAATATATGGGTGGCCCAGAAGTGGTTTCAGCAATGGTTAATGCATTGTTAGAAAACATGGACATTACAGTTCCTGTAGCACTTCATTTGGATCATGGTTCAAGCTTTGATTCATGTAAACGTGCCATTGATGCAGGTTACTCTTCAGTAATGATTGACAACTCACATTTCCCAATTGATGAAAATATTGAAATGACTAAAAAAGTTGTTGAATACGCTCACTCAAAAGGTGCTTCAGTTGAAGCTGAAGTTGGAACTGTTGGTGGAGAAGAAGACGGCGTTGTTGGTGGAATTCAATATGCTGACTTAGAAGAATGTAAACGTATGGTTAAAGAAGCTGGTATTGATGCATTAGCAGCAGCTTTAGGTTCAGTTCATGGTACTTACGATGGCGAACCAGTTTTAGGCTTCGATGAAATGTTAGCTATTTCAGAAGCGACTAACGCACCATTAGTATTACACGGTGGATCAGGTATTCCTGAATACCAAATTAAAAAAGCTATTGAGCGTGGTCACGCAAAAATTAACGTGAACACAGAATTACAACAAATGTGGACAAAAGCAGTTCGCGAAAAATTAGCAACTGACGACAAAGTTTACGATCCACGTAAAGTAATTACACCAGGTAAAGAAGCGATTATTGAAACAACTAAAGCAACAATGGCAATCTTTGGCTCTGCGAAACAAGCTTAATCGCGCTTTTTTAATGAAAATCAAATAGTACTTTATCAAATAGGATTGATGAGTAGGTGAGGTAACCGAACAGTTACCTTACCACTTTTTTTTACAAATTAAAAGGTAAAAGAAGCGAATAAACGATTGAATCAATTTGATATAAGATAAGTGCTAAGAAGTAACAAATTTGGATGAGTGATTTGGTGTGTATAAACGTTTTCTCAATAAAACTCTATTTTTAAAGTGTGAATGATTACGGTATCCATAAGCATTTTACTTAAGCGCCTTAATTTTTGTTGTTTAATTCTTCAAACAGTCCATTAGTTAATTTAGGATATGTGAAGGTATTCATCACACGAATTCGTGTACGATTTAATTCGCATTTCAAAGCTCAAATCAGATGGAATTTGTCAAGAATCATCTATATTCTTGATGATTTTTTAATTCAATCGATGTAAGGACGGTGTGCATCAATGGTAATCGTTTGAATGATTGACGAGATTCAAACGGAAACTGTCCGAAATAGTTCATTAATAATGCCTGTTTCCATTTAAAAAAATATCGATTAATTGGTGAGTTTTAGCATCACAGTAGATAAAGCTCATGGCTTCTTCAATGTTTCAATCACTGTTGATTCATTGAAACATAGATGAGGAGGCAATGTGTTTAACGATTTGAATGGAGGGTGTGCACTACTTGGCCTGGTACGCTACGAACGGATACATAAATCAATTGAGGCCATAAATATCTAATAGTATATGTGTCAATTAGTTGCCAGTATTATTGCTTAACTGTTTATGAGTATAACAATATTTTTGTTTCTTTTAGTAAAAATAAATAAGAGGTTTACTAATTGTTGCTATTTTGATACAAAATGCATAATCGCTGTTTTGACACTTAATAATCAGCCTTTCACGGTAAAATTGATGTTTAGTGTTTTTTATCATTGGATAAAGTTTGTATAATAGCGTAAAAGATAAAAAGTCATATAAAACTTTTTATTTGCATTGCTTTTAACCACAAAAACATATCTAGGAGAAGTTTACATGGTCCAAGTTAAATTCTATACTGAATCAATGAAGCGATTCAAAGTATTGTTGAATATCCAATAAAATATGATTGTTTAAAAATATTTTAATCATTCCAAGTGGGATGCGCTCTAATTAAACGATCATAGAACACATGATGGCGCATTTTTATCGATGGTATTTGCACGTTATCAACGAAATGAAAAGCGTTGCTTACTTCTATGGTCAAAATGTATGTTTAGGGTATTTCAACTCACAAGGTTTTAAAAATAGTTAAAGAAATCTGTGGGGAATTTGTATCAAAATATTTTTATTTGAGTTTAACTGAATAGATACCCCACAAAGGTCAACGAATGGTAGAATCGTTCTAACACAGGTTTGAATTATCCTGACCTAATGACCAATGTACTTTGCACAAAAGTATGAAACGATTATCGAGTAATTCCTAGAAGCCGCCATATTACAATTGGGATTACAACAGACGGCAATTGAGAAATCGTTGGTTTTATGATTTAAAATAAATAAAGTGATGACATTTGGGTTACCTTCTTTGAATACCTTAAGGAACATGATACAGAAAAGACGGAACTTGTCATTATGATGCCCGTAAAGATTTGATTTTGTCATTCCTCAGTCATTTACCAACGCAAATTGGCAAAGATGCCACGTTCATTTCTTAAGAACTATCTTTACGATAATATCCAAGAAACACTCAAAATCTTTTCGTGAAGCAGTAAAAGCTATCTTCATACGATATTAGCTTACCACGACACATTAAAATAGCCCGATTGCTGACTGTATCAATCAAACTAATATACTAAAGCTTGCTTGGCCTTAGCAAATGTTTCGAAGATTATGGTCATTGGTAATGGTCATAGTCGATTGGAAACCATCTATCTTATTGAACGATTGAACTAGGAATTGCGCCAAAGTTAAAAGATGATTCGTATCTTTCCTAACCGTACATTTTCCAATCGGGTTATTGGGCTGTTCTAATAGTATCTTATGATAAGTGATTGAATTATACGATAAATTGTATTAACCTTGAACAGTAAAAAAATATTAAAATCTTATATACTATCTTTATACAAGATTTTGGACTGTTTTTTCTAGAATAGTTTAAAATATATTATAGCATTACAAATCAAAAAATCAAAAAATTATTTGATAGAAGAAAGTTATTGAGTATAAAGGCTATCGAAAAGAGGGATATAATGTGTATCAAATTGTTGATAATTATAATATGAAAAATTTCATAAAAGATACAAAGGAATTTATAAGAATTGACCAACAAAAAATACAGCCTATTAGCGACAAAAAATACGTTATTCTATTAATTCAAAGTATTATTTTAGTTTTATTGTTATTTACCATACAGTTAATGGTGACTTTAAGCATAGATTCTGACAAACATATATTATTTTTGCTTGCGTTATTTTTTGTTTTCATTGAGTTTATTTTAATTAAAAATTGGAAGATAAAGCTCTTTAACCTAAAAATTTTTACTTTTAAACAAATTCATTTGATTACATATATGTATTTAGTTATTGCTTTCATCGATCCAATATTAGAAAAAATTAATGAAAATATAAGTTGCAATAAAGAAATTACAGAACAAATATTTGAGAATTATCCGCTGTATATAAATTTGTTTGTTAGCGCATTAGTACCAGCTATAGTGGAAGAAATGATGTTTAGAGGTTTTTTATTGAAAGGGATTTTTCGAAATAGATATGTTTCTGGACTTTTTATTACTTCGGTAATCTTTTCCTTGGCGCATAATCCAATAAATTTAGTTGAATTTATTATTTATGGCTATTCAGGTATTATTTTGGGATGGGTGTATTTAAAGACTGATAGACTTGAGGCATCTATTTTATTACACTTCATAAATAATGGAATAGTGGTTTTGTTAAATATATAATCAGAAATATAATAATTGATATTAATAACTTTCATCTTAAAAATATGTTAAATAACGATAAAGTCCATGTAACAACCCTTTTATGGTGCAATATTTGTAACTACTAAAAAATGCCTAGGAGATTTTTCCATGACCAAAATACATTTTATACTTAATAGTATTGAGACTCAAAGTCATATTGAACGTTAAGTAAAAGACAGTGTCTCTAAAAATATTTTGACTACTGTATTCAATCAGTTGATGGAAAATCAGCGAACGAAATACATTCAAACTGAAGATTATGAATAATCTGAAAAGCGATAAAACCAATGAAATGAATACTACGAGCGTGATTTTACGACTTGGACAGAAACGCTTGAATTACGTGTACATAGAACTCGTGGCCGTGAGTTTTATTGACAGTGTTTGAACGGAACGTTATGAGAGAAATGAAAGAAAGGCGCTTGCTTACTTGCTTATTGGAAAAATATGTTTTGAGTCTGCCTGAGTAGTTATTCCCGATGGTCAACGAATGATAGAACTGCTCACTCATAGGCGTGGATTATTTTTATTCAGTGACTGATAGGCTATTTATAAAGATCAGAGAGAATCATTGAGTGATTTTTAAAAATTGTAATATAGTGATTGATATTATAAAAAGGTAATCGAAAGGTCATTGTTATTTTGGTTTAAAATGAAGAAAATAACGACGCTTAATCTACCTTCTTTAATTATCTTAAGAAATATGATGTACAAGGAACGGAGCTAATCAATCTGATACCCGTAAAGTACGGTTGTTGTCATCCGTTAGTAGTTTATCAACACATGTTGGTAAAAGTACCATGTTTATTTCTTAATGAATATCTTTCCGTCAACTTCTGAGAAACACTCAAAACCTTTTTGTGAATCAGCGAAAGCTATCTTCAAAATTATAGATATCACCTCAGTATGAGACGTAAAAAAATGACTGATTCCTGACTATATCAATTAGCCAAAAGAAAAAAGCTTGTGAGACCTTGAAACGTAATCTAGAAGTCAGTATACAGTCATTAGTAATCGGCACAATTGATTGAAAAGAATCCATCTTACTGAACGTTTGAACCAAGAAGTGCGCTGAAAAAAAGATGATTTGTATCTTTTCTAACCGTACATCAGTTAAATGAGTGATTGAACAGTTCTAATAGAGTTCATGATAAATACTTGATTTTTACGAGAAAACATATTAAGTTTGAATAGTAAAAACCATTAAAATATCGTATACTATTTTATACAAAATTTTGAAAGTAACAAAAATTAATAATAAATATTTGATATGGTAAATTTAACTGAGTAATAAATTAATATAATTAAGTATATTGGTCGATAAAAAGTACAAGCAAGAGATTATCTTTATGAAATAGAATAAGGAAATAGTGTGGTTAATAATAAATATTTATACGATACTTCTAAACGGGTTGAGATATTATGTAATAATTTTAAGGAGAAGAATATGCGTAAATTTGTGATTAATGGTGGCCGTAAATTAAAAGGTGAAGTTACTGTCAGTGGGGCAAAAAATAGTACCGTTGCGCTAATACCAGCAGCTATTTTAGCAGATGGGCCTGTTATCTTAGAAGGTGTTCCAGATATTGAAGATGTTCATGCATTAATAGAAATTTTAGGTGATTTTAACGTATCGACTGCATTTAATAACGGAACTTTAGTAATTGATCCAGTAGGAATGAAATCCATTCCGATGACAACTGGAAGAATCAAAAGTATGCGTGCCTCTTATTACTTTATGGGGGCTTTATTGTGTAAATTTGGAGAAGGTGTCATTGGGATGCCGGGTGGATGTTTCTTAGGGCCACGTCCAATTGATCAGCACATTAAAGCGTTCGAAGCGTTAGGTGCGATTGTAAAAAATGAACAAGGAGCAATTTCCCTGAAATCTAGTGAAAATGGTTTACAAGGAACTCGAATCTATATGGATTTAGTTTCAATTGGTGCAACAATTAATGCGATTTTATCCAGTGTTAAAGCACCAGGTAAAACAATTATTGAAAATGCTGCACGTGAACCGGAAATTATTGACGTTGTTACATTGTTAAATAAAATGGGTGCCAAAATTCGTGGAGCCGGTACGAATGTGATCCGAATTGAAGGAGTCCAAGAATTACACGGGTGTACACATATGATTATTCCTGATCGAATTGAAGCGGGAACTTATATTTCATTAGCTGCCGCAGTAGGAGAAGGAATTTTAATAAAAAATGTAATATATGAACACATTGAAGGCTTAATCTCAAAAATGACGGAGATGGGTGTACGCATGGATATCGATGAGGACTCAATCTTTGTTTGGCCGAGCGAACAGTTGAAAATGGTTAGTGTGAAGACACAACCTTATCCAGGATTTGCTACAGACTTACAACAACCGTTAACACCGTTATTGCTTAAAGCACAAGGTTCAGGAACGATTATAGATACAATTTATCCTAAACGTGTGAACCATATTCCAGAACTTGTTCGAATGGGCGCAAAAGCTAAAGTAGAAGAAGATACCATCTTAATTGATGGACCGAATGAATTACAAGGGGCTGAAGTAGCTGCAAGTGATTTACGTGCAGGAGCTGCTTTGATTATTGCGGGATTAATGGCTAGTGGGACAACCGTTGTTTCTAATATTGAACACATTTTAAGAGGTTATGCGCAAATTGTTGATAAATTAACAGCATTAGGCGCAGATATCCGTATGATTGAGGATGAAAGCAATGAAAACTAATAAATTAGATGATAATAAGGAAAAAGCACCAAATTTAACGTTAAAGGATCTCGAACAAATGACGTTAAAGGAAATTTATAACTTTGCACGCGAGTTTAAAATTCCTTATTACAGTAAAATGACTAAGAAAGAACTGTCTTTAGCCGTTGTTCGTGCACAAGAAGAAGAGCAAGGTTTCTTTCAAGTGGAAGGTGTTTTGGACATCATGCACGATGAAAGTTTCGGCTTCTTAAGACCGATTAACTATTCATCGAGTCCAGAAGATATTTACATTTCGAATTCTCAAATTCGACGATTTGAATTACGTAACGGCGATCGTGTCATTGGAATTGCTCGTCCGCCTAAAACAAATGAGCGCTACAATGGTTTAATGAAAGTAATGAAAGTGAATAACCGTGATCCTGAAAAAGCTAAAAATCGTGATCATTTCCCCGCTTTAACACCGATTTATCCGAACCAATTTATGAAGTTAGAAACGAAAACGAATCAATTAGCACCACGTATTATTGACTTAGTTGCACCGATTGGCTTTGGACAACGAGCAATGATTGTTGCACCGCCGAAAGCAGGTAAAACAACCGTCTTAAAACAAATTGCACAAGGTATTCGTGAAAATCATCCAGATGCGGAATTAATTATTTTATTAATTGATGAACGACCAGAAGAAGTAACGGATATCGAACGGAGTGTTGACGCAGACGTTGTTTCAAGTACATTTGACCAACCAACAGAGCATCATGTAAAAGTGGCTGAACTTGTCTTAGAACGGGCGATGCGTCTTGTAGAAGATGAACGTGACGTAATTATATTAATGGATAGTTTAACGCGTTTAACACGCGCTTATAATTTGATTACACCGCCAAGTGGACGAACGTTATCTGGTGGGATTGATCCAGCTGCGTTCTATTATCCAAAACGCTTTTTTGGAGCAGCGCGTAATATTGAAGAAGGTGGGAGCTTAACGATATTAGCGACTGCTTTAGTTGAAACAGGAAGTCGCATGGATGATGTAATCTTTGAAGAGTTCAAAGGGACGGGAAATGCAGAAATTCAACTATCAAGAGAAATGGCACAGAAACGCATCTTCCCAGCTCTTGATGTCCGTCAATCAAGCACGCGTCGAGAAGACTTACTTCTTACAAAAGATGCCGAACGTGTGATGTGGAATGTCCGCAACAAATTCACCAATAATCATATTGAAGAAAGCGAACGCTTTATACGTACCGTTAAAAAATATGAGACGAATGAAGAGTTTTTAAAACAAATGCTTTCAATCATTGAATCAAAGACAAAAAAATAAAAAATATCGGAAAATAAGTCTCAAAAGTATTGCAAAATCAGTCTAGCTTTGCTAATATTAACCGTGTTGATTAATTTTATTATTATGTAAATCTCTAGTTTAGCAAATAGACTAGGGCAAAGGAGAGAATACAAATGAAAGAAAATATCCATCCAGAATATCATCCAGTAGTGTTTATGGACTCAACGACAGGATTTAAATTCTTGTCAGGTTCAACAAAATTATCAAAAGAAACAGTTGAATGGGAAGATGGCAATACATATCCATTAATACGTGTCGAAATTTCATCTGATTCACATCCGTTCTATACAGGACGTCAAAAATTCACACAAGCAGACGGGCGTGTGGATCGTTTCAACAAAAAATACGGTCTTAGAGACCAAAACACAGAAGAATAATATAATACGGCTCTTTGTCAAATAGGGTTGATGGCGAGGTGAGGTAACCGTGTGGTTACTTCGCCTCTTTTTTTAGATCAAAAGATAAAATAAGCAAATGATGGGATCGATTGTATTCAAAATCAGTGTTAAGAAGTAGCGATTCTGGACGAGTGATTTGGCGCATATAAACGCATCATTAATAAAATTCTATTTTTAAAGTGTGAATAATTACGGTAGCCATAAGCATTTCGCTTAAGTACCTTAATTTTGTTGTTTAATCCTTTAATCGGCCCATTAGTTAATTGAGGATAAATGAAGGTATTTTGAATATACGTGTTATAGTGTTTAAATGTTCTTAAAACGGTCTTTAATGATTTGGGAAGGGGCAATGTTA
>NZ_JAGN01000023.1 GCF_000526675.1 Atopobacter phocae ATCC BAA-285 | reverse complement strand
CGCTTATAATATACAGGAGATCTGTTCTTTTTTGTACCCTAAAATAAAAAATAGAGTTGAGGCCTTCGGCCATCAACCCTATAAATTATAGAACCCATTTTTATTCCAATCAAAAAGCACGATTTACCTACTTCACTAGTAGAATAAGTCGTGCTATTAATTGTTAGAATGATTTATATTCGTGGTTGATGGTATGTCGCAAACCATCCACTTGTAAAGTGCCATAATAATAACGGCAAGGCAATTCCTTTTAACATACTACTAATTGAGATTGCCCACCAAATGCCAGGGGCTTGATACGACTGCATCAGCCATAGCCCGAGAGGAATGCGTAAAACATTTAAAGTAATCCCCACAATAGAAGGTAATCGTGTTTCTTTAAATCCATAAAAAATGCCAGATGTTCCAATTTCTAATCCCATAAATGGTTGACTTAATCCTAAAATGATTAAATAAATCGTTCCTAAACGTAATGCTTCTGAGCTGTCTTGAATAAACCATGTAAAAATTGTATGCCTTCCTAAAAGTAAGAATAGCATACCAACTACACCAATTAAGAACGTTAACATCATTCCTTTTTTGATTACATCTTTTAGACGTTCTTGCAATCGTGCGCCTACATGCTGTCCGACAACTGCTGTTAACCCTGTCGCAACACCTTGCGCACTTAACCAAGTAATTGATTCAATTTGAGAACCTGTCGAGAAAACCGCAATAGAAGCTGAGCCAAATACAGCTACTAAACTAGTAAGTGCAATACTAATTACTGCATGTATTCCATTTTGAACTCCACTCGGTAATCCAATTTTTAAAATACGATGACTTAATCCATAATGACCAAGACTTAGCCATTTTATTTGGGACAAGTCATGTTTTTGTTTATACATCCGTCCAAAAAATATAAAACTAACTAATACTTGAGCCGTTACTGTTGCAATAGCAGCGCCACGAACACCTAAACCGAAAAACATAATGAAAATCGGATCTAATATCATATTCAGAAATAATCCTAATACTATGTTTTGAAACGGCGTCTTACTATCCCCCATCGAATGATACGCACTAGCTAAAGTCGGATTTAAGAAAATAAACGGCATCCCAATCGCAATGACTTGTAAGTAGCTTAAAGCATACGTATTAACACGATCTTCTAATTGAAAAATATGAATTAACGGTTGTTGAAAACATAATAAAATAAGACCATATAAAAGACCGAGCAAAACTGCTAATTGAGCACCTGATGCGATTGAACGATGACTCTTTTCAATTTGTTGTGAGCCTTGATATTGTGAACTTAGAATACCCATTCCGACACGTGGAACTTGTACAACTGCCTCAGCAATCCACAAAAAATAGCCCATCGCCCCTGTTGCTGCAACTGCTTGAACACCTAAATGCCCAATCCAAAAAACATCCACCAGACTATAAGCGACTTGCGCAAATGCAGTGGCCATTAAAGGAGCCGCTAGACGAATTAAAATGTGATATACACTACCTTCTAGTAAATTAATTTGATTAGAGCGCCCCATTTTATTCTCCTCCCTAATTACTCCATTAAATAAAAACGCATCTCTTCATTTAAAGAGAAACGTTCTCACTTTTGATGTGTTATTAATGCGTTGCACCACCTATTACTTTAAGATCTGATTGATCTTGATAAGCTACAATCGCTTCAAGTGCTGCAACAATTCCTTTCACGATATCGTCTATATTCATGGCTGGTCGATTAGAACGATTCACCACTTGCTGCATCGTAAATGGAATATGCATAAACCCTGCTTTTGTCTGTGGAAAAGTTGTATGTGTTAAATATAATAATTGATACATCACATGATTACACACATAAGTCCCCGCTGTGTTCGATACACTTGCTGGCAATCCTTCAGCTTTTATAGCTTCTACCATTGCTTTAATAGGCAATTGTGAAAAATAAGCTGGTGCACCATCTGGCTGAATTGTTTGATCAATTGGTTGATTTCCTTTATTATCTGGTATTACTGCATCATCTTGATTAATTGCTACACGTTCTGGTGTCAAACCAAACCGTCCACCTGCTTGGCCAATTGCTAATACCACATCAGGCTGAATTTCTTCCATTTTTTCACGCAATACTTGGACTGATTCATTAAAGACTGTTGGCAGTTTTAATGTAATAATGCTTGCGCCATCAATCTCCTTTGGCAACCGATTCACCGAATCAATTGCTGAATATACTTTTTCGCCTCCAAAAGGGTCAAATCCTGTAACTAAAATTTTCATAGTAATCGCCACTCTCTATTTTAAATTTATGTCTATCATCCGATACTCCATCTATTATGAATGACTCCTCCGACTAAATCAAATAAAAATACATATGCTACTTATAAAAAAAAGACCGTTAAAACGGTCTTTTACTTTACTATTTATACGATTCATTATTTGCCTATGAGAAAACTTACGATAAACTTGGCGCCGAACGTTTTAGTAAATCTCGGCTTAATCGCTCACCACAAATAAGTAAATATTCATCTTGTCCTTTAGCCGCAAGAAGTGTGATGCTATCGACTTCATTAAAGTGATTGCGTCCGACTGGAATTGTCAATTCTGGTGCACCAATTGTTTGTTTGCGATGAATTAAACGTCCATCCAAATAAATGAATAGATCAAAATCATTCGTTTCAACATCTAACACTTTACCGTCTGTGACAACAATCTTTTGGACAACTGCACCATATTCCTCCAAATATGTTCTAACGCGTCTTAGTACCGTTAAATCAGCCGCTTGCGTGACAATTAACCCGACTTGTTGATGCGCTAAGTCATGAAGTGGCTGTGGAATCCGTTGGTGTTCTTGATTCATACTCGCACGCAATAACATGACATCTAATACACTTCGCCCAATCAGATGAACGACATTATTTTTCCCGTGAACTCCTCGTTTTTTTCCATGTTTTTGATCCGCCTCAGTTGGCTTAAATTTCACGATGGGTTCTTCAATTTTATTAGGAGTTATTTTCTTACGACCATTGAAAGAAATACTACTTGCTGCCATATTATGAGTGACTACTAAAGCACTTGGTTGATAACTTCTTAAATTACGTCCACTATATTTACGATACATACTTTCTAATACGTCTAACTGTTTTGATAAGAACGCCTTGTTCACTCGTTCTGCGTATGTATCACCTAATATTAGTAAACCTTGTTGTTTCATCTCTTCTACTTCTTGAAAAGATAGCGCATGAGGTAATCGATTTAATTTGGGTTTATCTTGTGATTGTCCTTGCTGTTTCATCGAACACCCTCTTAAAATAATTGGCATACCATAAACAGGTGATTTCAACTCATTATATTCCCGATCTAATTCCTTGGCTTCTTTCAAGACTTCTGGATTAATTGCATGTATTAGTGGTAAATGACTAATATCTACCTCATATTGTAAAATGCGATACAAATACATTGCCGTCAATTCTTCGTATGTAAATACTTGTTGCGCTCTTAAATATTGTAACGTTTTGATATCATGATCCTTTGTAATTAAGTATAACTGTTCCAAACGATTCATATCATATTCGTGTAATAACTGATACAATTGTTTAGCTACTGGTCGCATTTTTCTTAACCGCTGTTGATAAGTCCGTTTCCATAAATTATAAGAAACAACACCTGCACCTAGCAATAAGCCACTAATCACACTGTTTTTATTCTTCATGATACCCCTCCTAGTTAAAACGCGTGACATCTATTAATTCGTCATGTTCATTATATATCAATTTCATTTCAATGTATGCCGTTTTTTCTTCAAGTAAGGGAGGTAAAAAATAACGATCGCCTTCCCACATTGGTAGATTCATTACTTCATTTCTAGGAATCCATTTTAATTCTCCTTCATCAGATTCAATGACTGCTTTTGTTGGCACTTCTGCTGTATATAAAAACATATAATCGGCTAAGCGATCGCCATATACAAAAGTAATCACACCTCGAGCGACGAGTTGTTCTAAGGCTATTCCCGTTTCTTCTTTTACTTCTCTTATCGCACCCGCCATTGGAGCTTCATTAGCTTCGATTTTACCACCGACGCCAATCCATTTATTTTGATTAATATCGATTTCTTTTTTATTACGATATAACATGAGCACATGTTCATCGTGCGTTAAATAGATTAATGAATATAATCCCATTGTCAAACCTCCTTCACTTCATGGGGTAATTCTACCCTCGTACGATAGTGATTCAAATGATAACGATAACTTAATACCCAAACGCAAATTTCTGTTAGTAAAACGGCACTCCAAATCCCTTGTAAGCCAAACCAATAACTCAAAATCATCCCCATTGGAATGATAATAAAAAGTCCTCTTAATAGAGAAAAGAATAAACTAAATCGCGGTTGATTGATCGCACTCAATGCCATTACGTTTAAGACATTTAACCCAGTTAATGGCAAGGACAAGAAGTATAGACGAATACCTTCTGTCGCCAATTGATTGAGAACTGTTGATTCCTCTGCATTAAATAACGCACTAATTGCTGGTGCATAAATATATAACAAAGCATACATAACGATACTTAGCCCGATAACCACATAACGAGCTAAGTGATAAAACTGTTGCGTCGTATCAGATACTTTGCCATTAAAGTACCGACTTAATAATGGTTGAGTCCCTTGAGAAATACCCGTAAACAGCGCATTCGTTACTAATGCGACATTGGCTATGACCCCATACGCAGCTACAGCAAGATTGCCACTTACCGCAATCAATAAATGATTAAAGACAAATAACACGACACCACCCGATAGTTCTAATAAAAATGTGGCACTTCCTAACGATAACATCGAAGGAATTAACTCCAGCTGAAACCACTTAATTCGTAATTGTAAATATGCATGTCGTTTAAAGTGAGGGTAAGCAATTAGCAGCCCAACAATCGGTGACATCCCAGTAGCTAAAGCTGCCCCCATCATTCCCCATTGAAAAGTATAAATGAACACATAATCTAAAATGATATTTAAAAAACTACCAATTAATTGCGTTGCCATTGCTCGACGAGGTGCTCCATCATTTCTTAAAAATGAACTCAAAATCGTATTCGTAATAAAAATTGGTGCCAAAGGTAAAACGACACGCAAATATTCCATCGTTAAACTGATCAACTCATCTGTTGCACCTAAACTTGTTGTTAATATCGGTAAACTCAACCAACCGATAGCACTCAAGCAGAGCCCAATAACGATTCCTAAAATGACACTCGTTGAATACGCTTGACGACGGATAGTCTGGTGAGAATGAATAGCAAAATAAATCGAACTCCCCATTCCAATTAATAACCCGACCGCACTAATTAAACTCCATATAGGCAACGCAATATTCAAAGCCGCTAATCCATCCACACCGATGCCATTAGCTATATAGTATGTATCAGCTAATATATAGACTGAAACACCTAAGAGCCCAAATACACTGGCTGAAACATATTGGACAAATTGTTGCCAAACGGTTGATCTATCTATCTCTTGCATCTCCTCACCTTTCTACTCTTTATTTACTATTTATGATAACTATGTCCCGCATTAATTCGTTCAATACGATAAATTTGTTCAATTAACATGAGTCGCATTAATTGATGGGGATAAGTTAATCGACCAAACGCTAAACTGCCTTGACACATCGATAAGACTGTATCACTTAGACCATTTGACCCCCCAATAACAAAACCAAAGTGACTATGACCACGTGTTTGTAGCTGATCAATCGTCTGAGCTAATTCAACTGAATCATACAATTTACCATCTAAACGCAGCGCAAACATATACGCTTGATTCGGCCATTTCTTTATTAATCGTTCACCTTCACGTTCTTTAATTTGTTCAATCGATCCTGTATCTGGTTCATCTGCTACTTCAATCACTTGAACTTTAGCATATGATTTTAATCTTTTTAAATACTCTTTAATACCTTCTTTTAAATACTTTTCTTTCAATTTTCCTACACATAAAATCGTCACTTGCATGGCTATTCCTCACTTTCAATATTCACTATTGTACCATATCTTTACCTCATGTATGATGTTCTAATTCATACAATAAAAAGCTGACAAGTATCGTGCTTGTCAGCTTAGATTTTATTTAATTAAAAATACTTTCATATAAAGTCATATAGGCATTAGAAGCAGTTTGCCAACTAAAGTCTTCTGCCATAGCTTCACGCATTAATCGTTCCCAAGCCGGTGAGGAACTTTCATACAATTGAATCGCTTTTTTCAAAGCTTCCATTAACTGGTAACTTGAAAATTCATTAAAGCCAAACCCTGTTCCTTCACCTGTGATTGGATTAAATGGTCGAACCGTATCTTTTAATCCACCAATCTCATGTACAATCGGTAATGTCCCGTAACGCATCGCAATCATTTGACTTAAGCCACATGGTTCAAACGCTGATGGCATAATGAAAGCATCACTACCTGAATAAATACGTTGAGCTAATTTCACATCAAATTGAATCTGTGCTGAGAATTTATCAGGATAAGCTCCTTCAAAATACTTAAACGTTTGTTCAAATGTTGGATCGCCCGTCCCTAATACAACGATTTGTACATCGTATTTTAATAAGTGGTGCAATTCTTCAATGAGTAGATGAAATCCTTTTTGATACGTTAAACGGCTAACAACACCAAATAATGGCACATCTGAACGAACGGGTAAATGCAATGCTTCTTGTAAAGCTGCTTTATTTGCTGCTTTTCCACTTAAATCATCGCTTGAATAATTTGCGTGTAAAATGGGATCCGTCATAGGATTATTAATATCATAATCAATGCCGTTAACAATTCCTGATAGTTTACCCGATTCCATACGTAAAATAGCGTCTAATCCTTTTCCGAACTCCGGTGTTTTAATTTCTTCAGCATAAGAAGGACTGACTGTATTCACACGATCAGCATATAATATCCCTGCTTTCATAAAATTAACAACATCGCCCATACGAATCGTTCCATCTTCATAGCGCTCCGCTCCCATGCCAAACAAATCCCATAAAATAGATGGCGAATAATAGCCTTGGAATTCAATATTATGAATAGTTAACACGGTGCGAATCCCTTGATAGGCATTGATCCACCGATATTTCTCTTTCAGTAAAAATGGAACCATCGCTGTATGATAATCATTCACGTGAAGGATATCAGGTATAAAGTCGATACGCTCCATCATTTCAATTAAAGCCATTTGGAAAAAGGCAAAACGTTCCCCATCATCAAAATAGCCATATAATCCATCACGATCAAAATAGTATAAATTATCGATGAAATAATAGGTCACCCCATTTAGCTGTAACTGCTTAACGCCACAATATTGACGACGCCATCCTACTTGAACGTAAAAATAAAATAAATCTTCACATTGCTCTTTGTATTGTTGTGGCATCGTGCCATAGTATGGTAAGACGACTCGACAATCGACTCCACGTTGGGCTAATTCTTTAGGCAAAGCGGCTGCCACATCGCCCAACCCCCCTGTTTTAAAGAAGGGGGCGCATTCTGAAGCTGCAAATAAAATTTTCATTCCGTTAGTCTCCCTCAATGATATCTTCTGTCACAAGTGACCCTTTCGGTATAACGACTGGGTGTTCAGCTGTTCCAATAATTTTAATACCAGGTTGAACTTGGACATATTTATCTAAAATAGCATATTTAATATGTGCTTTCTCACCAATGACTGCTTTTGGCATTAAAATGGAGTGTTCGACTAGGGCATCCGATTTAATTTCTGTGCGACGGGAAATAATTGACTCTCTCACTTCACCTTCAATAATGGAACCTGTTGCAAAGTGACTTTTCTTCACTTCTGATGATTCTGCATAGTACGTTGGCACTTCATTTTTAACTTTTGTATACACTTTACGACTTGTATAAAGCAAACTGTTAAATTTATTCACATCCAACATATCCATATTCGCATCGAAATAATGTTTAACACTAAAGATGTTGCTTAAATAGCCTGTATATTCGTAAGTGGATACACGACTACTTGTCATTTGATCACGGAAAATTTTATTAATATAATCCGTTAATCCGTTAACTTTTACTTCTTCTAATAATTCAATTAAACGATTGGTTTTGATAATAAAAATATCTGCACATAAATTATGTAATTCATCTTCCGGTACATCACTTAAAGAACCCGCTGTATTAGTGGCAATAATTTTACCATCTTCACCGACTTTAAGTAAACAATCTGTCTCATGAATTTGTTCTTTCATGACACGTTTGTACACAACCGTCATGTCACTTGCTTGTGTTTGATGAACTTTTAATACAGCGCGAAAATCAATATTACATAATATTTTACTACTCATATAGACTGTATATTCTGATTTAGATTTGATTAAATAATCAATAATCATATCATAGTAAGCTTGACTATCAGTTTTATTTTGTTCAGGGTAAACGTAAGTAAAGAAATGTTTCAAAATATTATCTAAATCCCACTCTCGTCCACCACCAATATGATCAAAAACGGATTGCGTCTTTCTTTCATTAAATACCATAAAAATTGTATTAATATTAGCATTCACAATATTTGATAAGTTGAAATCAATTAAACGATATTTACAATCAAAAGGCAATGTAGCGAGTGGTCGTTTTTCAGTTAGTGGTAATAACTCATCAAAACGATTTAAGTTCCCTACAATGGCACACATTTTATTAGTTCTCATCAATCGTCACCCCAATCACTTCAGAATAGCCGACTACGGCAATTTCGTCTGTTCCATCTATTACTGCATTATCTCCAACAATTGCATTTTCACCAATAATTGCACGATGAATTTTAACGTTCTTACCAATTGACGCACCTGGCATAATAAAACTATCGGATATTTCAGTTCCTTCTTTTACTTGAACATCACTCGATAGAATACTATGTGAGACGTTACCAGAAACATAACAACCATCAACAATTAAAGAGTTTTTAGCTGAACCTGTTTCAGAAATAACATGTGGTGGTGAAATCGTATTTTTAGAATACACTCGCCAACTACCTTCACGAATATTCAAGTCCATCTCCACATCGATGAATTCCATATTCGCTTCCCATAATGAATCAATCGTTCCAACATCTTTCCAATAACCAGAGAAGCGGTATGCATAGACATTTTCTCCACTATCTAAATAATTAGGAATCACGTGTTTACCAAAGTCAATCATCTTACCATCTTTTGAATAGCTATTGACTAAGACACTTCTTAAGTGTGACCAATTGAAAATATAAATTCCCATAGACGCTAAATTATTTTTAGGTTGTTCCGGTTTTTCTTCAAATTCAACAATTCGATCATTTTCATCCGTATTCATAATTCCAAAACGTGATGCTTCCTTCATAGGAACTTCAATAACAGCTACTGTTAATGAAGCGTTATTCGCTTTATGTTCTTCTAACATCGCTTCATAATCCATTTTATAAATATGGTCGCCTGAAAGAACTAACACATACTCTGGATCAGTTTGGTCAATATAAGCAATATTTTGATAAATCGCATGAGCAGTACCTTCAAACCATTTACTTCCTTCTGAACTAGAGAAAGGTTGTAAAATAGTGATTCCCGTACTAATACCATCTAATCCCCAACTTGATCCATTTCCAATATGATGATTTAAAGCTAACGGTTGATATTGTGTAACTACACCCACATTGCGAATACCTGAATTGGCACAATTACTCAGTGTAAAATCAATAATACGATACCGCCCACCAAATGGAACGGCCGGTTTTGCTATCTTTTGCGTCAATTTACCTAAACGTGTTCCCTGACCACCTGCAAGAATCATTGCTAACATTTCGGTTTTCATGTATGACGAAGTCTTCAAAGCTGCACTGTAAACAATTATAACAATCGATACATTACAAGGCTCCGTTACTTCTTTCCCCCTTTGCGATTTGATTGACTAAGACGATTGTTTGCGCGCATTATTGTTTGATGTTATGAAATAAATCATAACGTCATCTTTACTTAGATACGTTGATTACTTATTCGTTTTTTTAGCGGATTGTCGAACGTTTATTTTTTTAGGTTTAATAATTAAAGCACCTAATGCTGGAACAACTGGACGAATTTGATAATTAAATTGTTTGAATGGTGCTTCGATTGTTTCTAAATCATGATTTCCTTCAGCCCATGTCCCACCGAATTCTTGTTTTTCAGTATTAATAACTTCTTCATAAACACCCGGATAAGGTACACCAATTGCAAAATCTTGATGTTCAGTTGATGATAAGTTCAGAACGACAATGACAAAATCACTCTTTGTACGACTTTTACGAATAAAACTGAGCACACTTGCACCTGTGTTGTCAGCATCGATAATTTCAATCGTATCAGCTGTATCTTCTAATTCCCAAAGTGCTTTTTCATCACGATAAAATTGGTTCATAGTGGCTGTGAAATGTTGCATCGTTCGGTTGAAATGGTCATTTAAGTTGCCCCATTCTAATCCTTCATAAAATTTCCATTCCAGATATTGCCCCCATTCGCCTCCCATAAATAACAACTGCTTGCCGGGATGTGTCACTAAGTAAGTGACTAAGTTCCGTAACTGAGCAAACTGTTTATATTGGTCGCCCCACATTTTATTAACGAGACTCTTCTTCCCATGAACAACTTCATCATGTGATAAAGGTAAAATGAAATTCTCACTCATCATATACATAAATGAAAAGGTCATTAAATTGAAATGATCCCCACGATATAATGGATCCATTTCATAAAATCTTAAAATGTCATTCATCCAACCCATATTCCATTTATAATCAAACCCGAGCGTATCCATTTCAACTAATCCGGTCACTTTCGTATCAGCTGTACTTTCTTCCGCAATCATCACAACATTTGGGTGATGAGCTTTAACAACAGTATTTAATTTTTGAAGGAAATGATATCCTTCAAAGTTACGATTACCACCTTCATGATTTGGCGTCCAAGGTCCCTCATCATAATCCCGATAAATCATATTAGAAACGGCATCAACCCGAATCCCATCGATATGGAACGTATCAATCCAGTACAACGCACTTGAAATTAAGAAACTTTGTACTTGTGGTTTACCTAAATCAAAGTTCATCGCTCCCCAACGGTAGTTATGTGCACGATCATGTTCGTAATATTCAAAAGTAGGCGTGCCATCATAATAAGCAAGTGCATCATCATTAATACAGAAATGACCAGGTACCCAATCCATAATGACGGCGATATTATTTAAATGACATGTTTCCACAAATTCTTGGAACTCTTCAGGTGTACCGTAAGCTGAGCATACAGCAAAATAGCCGACGACTTGATACCCCCATGACATATCTAAAGGGTGCTCCGTTAACGGCATAAATTCAACGTGTGTATAATTCATTTCAACTAAATAAGGAATCAATTCACGTGTTAAATCGCCAATTGAGTAAGGTGTGCCATCTGGATGCCGACGCCATGAATGCGCATGAACCTCGTAAATATTCATTGGACGATTGAAATAGTTCATTCGTTTTTGTCGTCCACGCCATAGCCCATCTTTCCATTTACGGTCAGGCAGCGTATGAATACGTGCAGCGTTCCCCGGACGAACTTCATAATGCGTTGCATATGGATCGATTTTTAAAATTTCACGTCCATTGGCTTGTTTCACTTTGTATTTATACATCTGATTTTCTTGTGGCTCATCAGTATAAATTTCCCAAATTCCACTTTCACGACGCGTCATTGGCAATGAGTCACTCCAAAAGTTGAAGTCCCCTACTAACCATACGTGCTCTGCATGAGGTGCCCAAACACGAAATACATACCCTGAGCCATCATCTAAACGATGAACTCCTAGAAAATGATGACTATGAAAATTTTCACCCGTCAGAAACTTATGCTCTGCTTCAATCATTTGTTGTTCTAACACTTTATTCATCTTGCCAACCCTTTCCAACACTATTCATTAAAGAATATGTACAATTGATCTATTTTTCATTTACAATTATACCATAATTTACAAGTTTTGAAAGCCCTTTCTTAATTGGTAGGCTATGAAATAATGAGTGGTTGCCATTCGCATTCAAATTGGTGGATTATGTTAAGTTAATTGCTCCTTTCTTATCGTGACTGATGCTGTTAATTTAATTGTTTTTAAATCATTTTATAACCACATTCTAATTTATTAAAAGCAATATAACAATACCTTTTGTGTAAATAGTTGCAAACTTGCTCGTTTTTTTTCGTGTTACACTCATCGTAAAGATTTTTATTCACTTTTAAGGTAATTTTCGTTACAATTGAAACGTTATTAATAATATAAAGGAGGCTTTGCATGCGGCGATTTTTACGTAATTTTTCAATTACACAACAAATCGTAATTAGTTTTGCTTTAGTCATATTAATTGGGACAATCTTACTGAGCTTACCGATTAGTCAAGCGTCCACTAGTCAAGCACAATTGTTAGATCATTTATTTATGAGTGTATCCATGGTATGTGTGACCGGTTTAAGTACTGTTCCACTTGCTGAAACGTACAACCTTTTCGGACAAATCATTTCAATGATTTTAATTCAAATTGGTGGACTCGGTCTGATGACATTAATTGGCTTTTCTGTTTTGAAATTGAAAAAGGCATTAACTTATCAAGATACGATTCTGTTAGAAGCATCTGTGAATCGAGCATCCGCTGTTGATTTCAAACAATTTCTGACAATGATCTTTAAGTTTACTTTCTTAATTGAAGGATCAATTGCTCTTTTATTAATGATTCAGTTTATTCCTGAACAAGGCATTCCAAAAGGGATCTTCAATTCCATTTATTTAGCTGTTTCAAGCTTTTGTAATGCAGGGTTTGATCCACTAGGTCGCAGTAGCTTAATAGCTTATCAAACAAATTGGTTGGTGAATTTAACAATATCAGCTGGTATTATTTTAGGCGGGTTAGGGTTTTCTGTATGGTTTGATATTTATATGCATACAATCAAGACTTTTAATAGTCGTAAAAACCGTTCACTACGCGAAATTATTTATCGTTTTTGGTGTGGTTTAGAAATCCATACTCGTGCAGTATTAATCATGACGTCTTCTCTAATTTCTTTAGGAACTATTATTCCACTCGTTATTGAATGGTCTAATCCGTTAAGTATTGGCTCATTTAGTGTGGGTAATAAAGTATTAGTTAGTTTCTTCCAAGCAGTCACTATGCGAACAGCCGGATTTAGTAGCATTTCTTATGAACATGTTCATCCTGCCAGTTCGATTATTTACATGGTACAAATGTTTATTGGTGGATCGCCTGGTGGTACGGCAGGTGGTTTAAAAACTACAACCTTCTTAATGGTTGTCCTATTCTTCCATCACCAAGTGCGTAAACTAAAACACATCAATTTGTTAAAACGAACCATTGTAAATGAGTTAGTAGAACGAGCTTCTGTTATTTTCTTTGCGTTTACACTCATTTTATTATCCGGTTTCTTTTTAATGGTACTGTTTGAACCGACGAAATCGTTCCAAGCCCTTCTATTTGAAACATTCTCAGCGCTAGGAACAGTCGGTGTTTCTATGAATTTAACAGCTGAATTGAATCGATACAGTCAGTTCGTTATTATCTTATTAATGTTTATCGGACGTTTGGGGCCATTAGCGATCTTCTTAAGCTTACCGGCAAAACCTAATCGTGTAGATGTACGTTATGCTAAAACTAATTTAATTATCGGTTAATATCTAAAAGGAGTGAGTGTTATTAAAACAATCGGAGTACTAGGCCTTGGTGTTTTTGGAACATCAATTGTCCGCACATTAAGCCAATATAATTGCAATATTATCGCAGTCGATATGAACCCTAAACAAGTTGATCAAGTGGCAGATCTTGCAACTGAAGCGGTAATTGGTGATATAACTGATGATGCGTTATTAAAGGAAATTGGAATTGACCTTTGCGATGCAGTAGTTATTGCTATTGGAGAAAGTCTTGAAGCCAGTGTATTAGCTATTATGCACGTGAAAAAAATGGGAATCAAAGAAATTATCGCTAAAGCGAAAGGACGAACAGGCACTGAAATTTTATATGAAATTGGTGCTACGAAAGTCGTTCAGCCAGAAAAAGAAACTGGTAGACGTGTTGCGCGTAAAGTATTACATTCTAAAGTTTCTGATGTAATATTGCTAGATGATACCATTTCTATCGTCGAATTCCATTCGCCAAGTGACTGGATTAATCAAACCATTGTCGAATTGGATACTCGTGGTCGTCACGGCATCAATATTATCGGTTATCGTAATCGCCCAGGTGGAAGAATGCATGTTAATATAACACCTGATTTTGTTGTCCTGCCCAATCATATATTCATTGGTATTGCAGATACGGATGCATTTGAAAAATTTGAACGCACAACTAACTTAGACTAACTAAAAAAGGATGAATAGACAATTAAGTCTTTCATCCTTTTTATTTTATCAAAAGTTACTAACAAAGTTATCCACAGGACAAAAGTTATAAACCCTTGATTTTACCCACTCCTATCCGCTTTCATCAACTTACACTTATTATGGTCAACTCTTTTTTATACACATTGTTATGCACAACTTAAATAATTGATTAAATCCCTATATAACAACAAAAAATAGCTTTAATGCCTTTTTAGACACTAAAGCTATCAACAGGTTATCCACAGTTATTTTAATGATTTTATGTCCATTATCCTATGATATAAGACTTTTTATGAAAAATTAGCTTTCATTCTGTTGGAAAGTTATACACAAGGTTATTAACATCTTTATTGACGAGATAATCCTTCACCATCAAGCGCATCGTCTAAATGAAGTTCATATGCACGCTGTTTTCCATTACGTAAAACTTCTAATTTAACAGTATCTCCAATTTTTGTTTGATACAATGCTTGGCGTAATTCTAAAGTATTAGATATTTTCTTTCCATCAAAACTTGTTAAAATATCGTACATTTTTAATCCTGCTTTTTCTGCATTACTATTTTTAGCTACGCGCGTTACCATAATGCCAGCTTTTACTTCATCTGGTATTTTCAATTCAGCACGAATAACATCTGGAATGTCAGCAACATTATACATTTCAATACCTAATTTAGGACGAATAATTTGTCCTTTTTCTTCAAGCTCTTTCGCAATTTTTACGACTTGATTACTTGGAATAGCAAAGCCCATTCCTTCAACTAAGCTTGATCCGATTTTCATTGAGTTAATTCCGATCACTTGACCTGCATCATTCAACAATGCCCCACCAGAATTACCTGGGTTAATTGCTGCATCTGTTTGAATCGCTTCATTAGTAAAGTCAGCAATGTTATCCCCATCAATGTCAATTGCTACTTCACGGCTAACACCTGATACAATGCCACTCGTTACGCTAGTTGCATACTCGATACCTAAAGGTGAACCAATCGCAATCGCTTTTTGACCTACTTTAATCTCATCTGAATTAGCAAATTCTGCTACGGCCTTTACCTTTTCACTAGAAATTTCAAGTACGGCTAAATCCGTCCATGGGTCCGCTCCTACCACTTTAGCTTCTACTTGCTCACCATCTGACAATAAGATATTAATCGCTTGTCCCCCATCAATTACGTGGTTATTTGTAACGATAAATGCTTTATTCCCTTCTTTTTTATAAATAACGCCACTTCCTTCAGAACGCGTTACTAAATTATCACGATTAGTTTCTTGATCGTTCGATGGTAATTGACTACCAAATAAGAAACTTGTTTTATCTTGTAAATTAATAACTGATACAATGGCATCTTTATCTTTTTCATAGACCATTGTTTCAGCAGTTTGTTGCTTACTTTTGTTACTTTCCGTAACGATTTCACCTGTTTTAGTTGTCGCTGTATTTCCTTGTAATTGTTGTACAGCATCTTTTGTCAAATATCCTGTGCTATAAAACATAGCGATTCCGATAACTAATACCACCATACCGCCGATTATCCCAGCGATAAAACTTTTTAATGCTGATGAATTTTTCATATTTTTTCCTCCTACATGTCCTATGTTATAAGTGTACTCATTTCCCTCCTTTAATGTACCACTCTTTATCCTTTTTTTAAAAAATTTAAAGGTATTTTATAAATCATTCAACACTTTAAATCAATCATCAATTAAAACATATAAAAAACTCATTCTCTGCTTACCTAGAGAATGAGTCTATTAAGTAATTTTAGTTGCAATCGTTAAATCATAACAGTTACAGTTGCAGCCACAATGATTAATAGTAAACCAAACATCGTCACACGCATTTCTTTTTTCGTTTTACGTTGCCCTAAGAACCAAATACCTGTCAAGGTAGCTAGAACGACAGATGTTTGTGATAACACAAAACCTGTTGCTAAACCATTCATATTAGGTTGTGCTGAAATTAAATAAGTTAGTGCAGCAAAAGCAAAGAAAAATCCAGAAATAATATGTTTATAGGATACAGGCTCTGTTAATGCAAGTGGTTCTGTATTGTCTTTCATTTTTAAGACGATAGAGTATACAATACCTACTAATAACATCCCAATTGATTGTGGCAAGAAAGCAGTCATCCCATCAATTGATGTCGCTTGAGGTGCAGCTGAATACGCCCAGTACCCAATCTCACCAATGGCTAATAATGTTACAGCTTTTTTCAATAATTGTGTGTTTGCTTCATCTTTCTTTTCAGTCCAAACAGTTAAGGAAGCTCCCCAAATGATCATCGCTAAAGCAATTGTTCCTAATATTTTCGCTGTAACACCTGGCCAGTTACCTAAAAATAACACGCCCCATAAAGATGCCCCTAATAATTGGAATGCTGTGGTAATAGGCATTGCGCGAGAAGAACCTACTAAGCGGAATGATTGGAATGTAATAATTTGAGCTGATGCCCAACCGATTCCTGAAATAATGGAGAAGATTAAGTCACTTCCCGTTGGAAAGACCATCCCTTTAACAAAAAATAAAACTAACGCAAAGATAAACGTACCTAATGTTGAACCTAAAATTTGATTAACAGGTCGTCCTCCCATTTTAGAAGCAATGGTTGGATAAAATCCCCATCCGAGTAACGGTCCAAGACCGATTAATAATGCTGTTGTATTCATATGTCCTCCTTAATTAATCATTTTATTTTATTAAAAAACAACATTGCTCTCTAACAAAATATTCGCATATGGCGTCATCTCACCCGTACGAATAAATGCATGGCAATTAGACAATTCTTTTTTCATTTCTGTATGTGGTATAAATGTAATTGGTGTGTCTGGTAAGCGATCTTGAATTTCCTTTAATATCGTAGGATTTTCTGTTTTAATTTCTTCAGCTAAATAAATCCGTTGGACTTCTAATTCAGTCAATACATTATTTAAAACATCCATGAAACTTGGTGTGCCATTCGTTACAGCCAAATCGATTTTTTCTGTATCTCGTGGAACAGGCATGCCCGCATCGCCAATACTAAGTTTATCAAAATGGCCCATTTCTGCAATAACGCGTGATATATTTGAGTTAATAACTGGTGTTTTTTTCATGTGTTTTCGCTCCTTTATTATACCGATTCAATTTCGTTTTGATATGGAATAGATGGTTGCGCACCATAACGTTGGACGGTAATTGATGATGCTTTATTACCATGTAAAATTGCTTCTTCAATATTCGAGAAGTCAGGTTTTAATACAGATGCAAATGCACCAATAAATGTATCGCCGGCAGCAGTCGTATCGATTGCTCGCACTGAGAATGCAGGTACAGTCCCATTTTGATCAGCGAAATCATAATAAGCCCCTTTGCTACCTAATGTGATAATGACTGTTTCAATGCCTAAATCATGTAGTTTAGCTGTTGCTTCTTTTAACGTAGCTTCATCTGTCACTTTAATGCCTGTAATAATTTCTGTTTCCGTTTCATTAGGAACAATAATATCTGTTAATTCTAATAATTCTTGAGGTACATTTTCTAAAGCAGGTGCAGGATTTAAAATAGTCTTTACATTTGCTTCACGTGCAATTTTGAAGGCTTCAATTGTGCTATCCATTGCACTTTCAAACTGAGCAATAACGAAGTCACTTGATTTTATCGTTGCTTCATGTGCTCGAACGTGTTCTGGGGTAAAATCATTATTCGCACCAGCATAAATGATAATACTATTTTCACCTTGCTGATCCACCGTAATGAATGCTTGCCCAGTTGCTTGAGTTTCTAGAGTCGTAACCCCTTTCAAATCAATGCCTTCTTGGCCCATCAAATCTTTCATCATATCGCCTGCACCGTCTCGACCCACTGCACCAATGAAATAAGTAGATGCGCCTGCACGTTGCGCCGCCACTGCTTGATTAGCACCTTTACCACCACCTGCACTGAAATGTTCAATCGCATGAATCGTTTCTCCTGGTTTTGGCATCGCCTTTACTCGAAGTGTTCGATCTAAATTAATGCTCCCAATAACTGTAATCGTATTCATTTTCATGCACCTTTCTTTCTTTTTATTATTTATTCGCAAGTAAAACGTTTTAGTAAAACGTTTTACTAAGATAAGAAAAATATAGCACATCTTGAAAGCTATTTCAAGTGTGCTGTTGAAAATCGTTCAATTAATTGAACCGGTAATGTAATCGTTTGACGTTCTTTATCCGATTGATTAATTCGTTCAATTAATAATTGAGCCGTTGTTTGCCCTAATTGAAAAATCGGTTGAGCAATTGTTGTGAGTTGTGGCTTCACGTATTCTGCCATCTCAATATTATCAAATCCAACGATACTATAATCCTTTGGAACACTTTTACCTAGTTCATCTAACCCTAAATATAATCCAAAGGCGATTTCATCATTCGCTGCAAAAACTGCCGTCGCATCCGTTTGAATCAATTGTTGCGCCGCAAACCGTCCACTTTGTTTGGACAAGTCTGCATGAATAAAAATCAGTTGACTCGTGTCATATACCGATTGAAATCCTTCAATCCGGCGATTTACATTTTTAGTCGGATGTGCAGGGAATATCATTGCAATTCGCTCATGCCCACAATCTTTTAAATGTTGAGCTGCCAATTGACCACCTGCCCAATCATCAATTAATACGGCATCACTATACGCATCGGCTTGCTTTTGATCAATCACAATGTACGGATGATTTTTTCGACGAATAATTTCATCGATAGCTGTATTGGTCACCATTGAACTAGCAATAATATAGCCATCCACACCACGACGTTCTAATTCTTTTAAATACTGTGTTTCTTTTGCTTCATCTTGATCCGCATTACATAACAACGTCACAAATTGATGTTCATACAATATCGTTTCAATCCCTTTAATTAATTGACTGAAAAAGGGATTGTTCACATCCGGAACGAGTACACCAATCGTTTGGCTTTTCTTCATCACCATTCGTTGGGCTAAATAATCCGGCTCGTAACTTAATTGATCACGAGCCGCTAGCACTTTTTGAATGGTCGCTTCGGTAAAACGATCCGTATTTTGATTCAAAATATTTGAAACGGTTGTAATGGATACACCAGATAATTGAGCAACGTCCTTAATTGTAATTTTCTTTTGCTTCATTTTATTTAGTCCCATCCTTCTTGATTCCTCAATGTATCCTTTTGATAATTAAATATCAATCAGCGGTTGAGCAGCATATGGCTCCGTATGATGTAAGGCAAAATGTTGATTCGGTGCAAGACCTTTTTCAACCATAATTTGAAACGCTGTATCATAGGCAATTTGCTTCATGTTGGTTTCTTTACTCAAATGCCCTAAAAATACATGCTTTGTTTTATCACTAAGCATTTCACTTACAGCTAAGGCACCATCATTATTAGACAAATGGCCTTCATCACTCAAAATACGTTGTTTCAAACTCCACGGATAAGGGCCCATTCGCAATAGTTCTAAATCATGATTACTTTCGATTAAATATCCATCTGCCCCTCTGAGTTGTGCACGTAAACGTTCACTAACATAGCCCGTATCTGTTAAAATAACAAATTGCTTTTGATCCTTTTGAAAGGCATAAAACTGTGGATTAGCAGCGTCATGACTCACTTTAAATGTTTGAACATCGATGTCGGAAAAAGTTTTTAGTTCATCCGGTTCAATAATATGCTTTTGTTCAATTGGTATTTTACCAACAATTCGATCCATGGCTTGCCATGTTGCTTCATTCGCATACACATTCATTTTATATTTTCGTGCAAGCACACCCACACCATGTGTATGATCGCGATGTTCATGCGTAACAAAGAGTGTATCTACATCGGCTAAATTACGACCAATACTAGCCATTAATTCCACCATTTTCTTACCACTCAATCCACAATCGACAATCATTTTACGTTTAGGTGTCTCAATATAGGTAGCATTGCCTGAACTTCCACTTGCTAAAACACTAATTTTAAATCCTTTTTGTTCAAATAATTCCACATTAATTAGACTCCATTTCTTCATTAATCTTTCGTACTTCTGGGGTAATGATGTTCCCGTTAATGGCATTAATGCGATGGCTCGTTATAATGTCATCACTTTTAATATCAAAGTACCAGATTGGGCTATAAACACTCATATTTTCTAATTTTAAAATACGATAATAAGCCAATGTTGAAGAAACGATTTCACTGTTTCGCGGCAATAAGTTATTTAAATATAAAATTTCCGTTGCCTTCTTTTCTGAAATTAATACGCGTTTTTCTTCGACTGACTTAAATTGTTTAATCACGGTTTGAGTATAAGACGCTACTTCATTTTGACTGTTTAAGTAAAATGTAATTTGTCCTGTGCCGTCCATAATAGGTACTTGATTAACTTGTTGCGCATAAACTACTTCTCGTTTAATGGGATAATAAGAAACAAATTGATAGGTTGTCCCTTCATTCACTTCTTCTTTTAAAAACTTATCAATCACTGAAAAATCTAGTTCATTTTTTGACTTACGTATATCTAGCGGACTGACTAATGAAATAGGTTTTGCGCTATTGCTATTAGTTAATGGGCTAAACGTAATTTCGTTAGCTTCTAATTGGCCCACTTCACTATTCGATGTTTTAACAAGAGGCAAGGATTGCTTAATATCATCTAATGAATCAAAGGTGATATTATCATTTCGCATTTCTTGTTGTACATTTATCCGATCGGCAATACTCGTTTGATTTAAATTCCGGCGTTCAATATAGAAATACCCTAAGAAGATGTTTAAGGCTAAGAAAGCCATCATTAAAATCAGCTTCGACTGTTTAAAATCCATCTTCATCCTCCTCTAATAAGTCACGATGTAATAACTCACGTGTTGGTCGCCACTTGCCGCCTATTTTAACATACCACTCAGGCGTCAATATAATGACTTTACTATTCTCTTCACTTAGTGACGGTGTCCATGCAATCACTAAATCTTCCATTTGTGTCATTTCAATTTTACCTACTTGTAGCTCACCAATAATTTCTGCACCACTCATTAATTCAATCGGCGCTTGCTTATCTAATTCCAATTGAAATCCACGCCAAGGTAAATCAAGTTCACGTAATCCATTGCCTGTCAATCCAACTTTTAAATACCCTCGATCCGGTTTACCTAAAATAGGTTGTCCCTGATAATAACGACGGAAAATAAATGTATTTTTCTCAATATCCGTTTCACTTAATCGAACGATATAACGCCAATTTTCAAATTGTCGTACGAGGTGATACGCTTCTTCAGCGGGATTAATCGGTTCCGAATTATTTGTCACTATATTCCGTCTAAAATGCGCTCGACTATTTTTCAAATCAAATCGTAACTCACTTCGACTATCACTATATTGCAACAAATCTTCTGTCGCCCGTGTATTGATATCACTTGTTTCTGAAAATAATAAATTCAAGTAATTATCTGTTCCAGGAACTTCCACTAAAAAAGTATGAGGTTGTAAGCTCACTTTGCCATAAGGTAAGAATTTAGGGCCATGCTTTAACTGGAAATACTGTGATGGAATTCCTTTGTCACGATCAGCTAATCGTAATAGTTCATCGTGTATATTTTCGTCAATTGTACCAACATACCAAGTATTTTTTAACGTGTTTAATAAATACACTTGTCCCAAATTATTACGATCTAAGACGATGACATTCACCCATATACTATCCAACTCTTTATCCTTAGATGGCTGTAAAATTCCAGAATTTTTAAGAGGAATCTCTGTATCAAAGAAAAAAAGTAAATCACTTATACTTGTAATCGTCTGTGGTAATGGATCAATTTTGCTAACATTCGTTATTGATTCACCTAATGTATTCATCATCGCTACAATCAGCTGAGGTTGGTTATGAATCATACTTAACCCATCACTTTGACGAACCACTTGTGAAGGCGAAAAAATCATTTCTTCATTGATTTGATTTTTTAAAGTAATCACTTCATTTTTTCGTGTAACATCTTCATCCGATAAATCAATGGATGGTGGCCATAAATTTAGAAAGGCCAGTACTAGACTGGATATAACTAATATAATTAACACTATCGTTGAAATATGCTTTCTCATTATTCAAACTCCTCACTAACGCTAAACGGCTCGTATGGTAATTCAATATAGAAAATAGACCCTCTATTCTCGACACTTTCGACCCAAATTTTTCCGCCACTCATTTCAATGACTTCTTTGGAAATCGCTAAACCTAATCCTGTACCACCCATTTGGCGTGACCGTGCCTTATCCACTCGATAGAATCGATTAAATATTTTAGGTAATGCTCGTCTTGGAATACCCATTCCTTCATCTTTTATAAAAATAAGAATACGATCATTACTTGCTTCAAGATGGGCAGTGATTTTTCCACCGTTGGGCGAGTATTTAATCGCGTTATTCATAATATTGTCTAATACTTGAGTCATCTTATCTTGATCAATTTCAACCCATATATCAGTTGGTGTTACTTCTCGTTCAATTTGATAATTTTTCTCTTTATATTCATCTTGTTTTAAAATATGGTCAAAACGATTCAACACGTGATTGAATAAATCATTCATATTGGTTAATTCTTTTTCTAAATGCATTCGTTTTTGATCCATTCGAGATAAATTCAATAAATCTGTAATCATACGAATCATTCGATTCGCTTCCGTTTGAATAACGTCTAGAAATTCTGGTGCGACTTCTTCGTCTTTCCATGCCCCGTCACTTAATGCTTCCGTATAACTACGAATACTTGTCAGTGGTGTTCTTAATTCGTGGGATACATTGGAAACAAAGTTCCGGCGCTCGGCTTCTATCTTTTGTTGTTCTGTAATATCAGAAAGCACACATACAATCCCACTAATAAATCCTGTTTCACGTTGAATGACGGAAAAATCACATTTTAAAATACTTGAATCATAAGAAATAATTTGTTGGTCTTGCTTTGTAAATAATGAACGGAAAGTCGTTTTTTTCGGTAGACGTAACACACTTAATATATCTTGTCCGAATGCATCGCTCTCATTTAAATTCAATAAATCAAGTGCCGCTTCATTAACGATGACAATTTTTCCTCGTCGATCTGTTGCAATCACACCGTCAGACATGTGATGTAATACACTGTCTAGTCGTTGGCGCTCAGCCTCACTCGCTTCTTGTGCGTCACGAATACGAACGGATAGCATGTTAATCGCTCGTCCTAATAAACCAATTTCATCTTCCCCATAAATGTGCACACTTCCTGAGTAATTACCTTCAGAAATTTTCTCAGTTTGTTCAACCATTTCCGTAATAGGACGCGTTATCCCACGCGAAATTAGTACGGCAATTACAATCGTTAAAATAATAGCGATTAAAGAAGAATTAAAGAAAATAACGGCAATATTACGTACTTGTCGGTATTGTCCTTCAATGTTACTATCCACCACTATATAAGACAGAGGATTTTGATTTTCATCAACACCTGCTGGACCAATAATTCGCATTTGTCGTTCGTTCGTCTCTTGATCGACATATTGAATGGCGTCACTTCTTGATTTTAATGTCAATTTTTCTAAACGGATATCCGTTGCTTTAGTTCCAACTAAAGACTGTTTTGTCTGGTCGTTCGTTCCAATAATATAGCCTTGACGATCTACAATCCGAATTTCAACATTGCCACGAGAACTTGCATCTTGTAACAGTTGATAGATTGCTGTTTCTTTTTGTTCAACCGTTTGCGCACTCGATAATACTTGAGCAACATTCGTCTTTAAGAAGTCATAATGTAATTCTAACTGACTTTCGAAGTTATCGATGGTTTGCGATTCCAATTGTCGGATGAAGTTGGCTGAAATTAATTGTAAAGATAAAAGAAGCATTAATATAAATAAAATCGGTATTTTAAATTGAATAGATTTAAATATGGACAATCGTTTTTTCATAAATATTTGCCTTCCCTTTATATATTAAATAAAAGGCAAGAGCACATGATCAATGCCCTTGCCTCTTTTTCTATCGATTAATAGACGGAGCAGATTTATTCTGATTCCGGTTTCTTTATAAAATACCCAACCCCACGACGGGTCATAATCCAAGTTGGATGACTTGGTGTGTCTTCAATTTTCTCTCTTAATCGTCGAATCGTTACGTCTACTGTACGTACATCACCAAAGTAGTCATATCCCCATACGGTTTGTAACAGATCCTCACGAGTCATTACTTGACCAAGATGTTTCGCTAAGTAGTGTAATAATTCAAATTCACGGTGTGTTAAATCAATTTCTTCGCCCCGTTTAGTCACAGTGTACGCTTCTTCATGAATCACCAAATCACCAATCTCTAATTCGGTTAATTCGGATACAGGCTCCACATTTGTTTGCGATTGCGCGCGACGCATGTTGGCTTTAACACGTGCAATCAATTCACGATTAGAAAATGGTTTAGTGACATAATCATCCGCTCCTATTTCTAATCCAAGTACTTTATCAATTTCTGAATCTTTAGCTGTTATCATAATAATTGGCACGTTACTTGTTTTACGAATTTCTCGAACGACATCGAGCCCTTCTAATTTGGGTAACATCCAATCTAATAAGATTAAATCTGGTGCATGACTTTCAAACATTTGGATGGCTTCTTCACCATCAAACGCTCTAATGGTTTCATAACCCTCTTTATCCATATTAAATTTTATAATATCTGAAATTGGTTTTTCATCGTCAACTATTAATATCTTTTTCAAGGATATACCTCCCTTTTATATGAGAACAAAATCTCATGGTATGGTTTAAGAAGCCCATAATTATACATACTAAGTATACATCATTTACTCCCTAAACGTCAAAAGTCAGTTTGAATATTCAAACTGACTCTTTCGTATTTATTCACTTTTTAATAAATAATAACTGGTGTATCTACTCCAACTAAGTTATATAGCGTTGCCATAGTTGATGGTTCCACGTTAACACATCCATTACTTCCTGCTGTTAAGTAAGATGCTCCACCGTAAGCCGGTTGCCAAGGTGAATCATGCATACCATAACCATCCCAGTTAAATGGCATCCAATAACTTACAGGAGCCGCATAAGATTGTCCAGAACGTCCATTAATCCCTTTTAAAACAGCATTTCTTTGTTTTGTCCAAACATACCATACGCCTGGATAAGTTGGCGTTTTAGGGTGCCCAGAGACAATTGGTGCTTGTAAAGCAATTTGTCCTTCTTTATACACCCATAACATTTGATCTGCTAAAGATACCTCTACATAAGTATTACCAATATCATCAGGACGTGTAATTCCACTACCTTGTAGTGCTGCTTTAATGGTACCATCTTTACCTTTTTTAATAATATCTGTTAAATCTTTTGATAACTTTTCAACATCAACACTCCAACCGTAAGTTCCAGGTGGGACGTTGATGATTCCTCGATTAGTCGATTTAAATTCACGCGTTTTAAAGTAAGTTCCTACCTCTCGACTAAATTTTGAACTAAACGCTGATGCAGCTTCTGAATTAACCGTAATATTTAACTGATCATCAATTGTTAACAGCTTGGCTAATTCTTCCCGTGGAATGTCTACTTTACTATTTTGATACTCAATTGTAATTTTTAAATCCAATTGCTCATTCATTTTTTTTACATCATCATTGATTCGCTTATCTTCGACTGTTACTTTTGGTTTTTCATAAACATCTTTTAAATTAACTGTACGTGAATCATCCAATAAACGTTGAACGATTTGTTCTTTTAATGAGTCCATTTCAACAATGTTTCCTTCAACTTCTGGTTCAACATCGAATAAGCCTTTTTCTTCATTAATCTTAATCGTTGCATCTTTTGAAGCATGACGTGTACTATTATTAATATTTAATTGATTAACAAATTCATCTAGTTGCTTTTCATTAACATCTAATTCATCTGCTGACAATGATTCAGCACTGATTAATTTACCTTGTAACAATGTTATTGGCCAACTAAAAGCATTTTGTCTTTTTAACATTTCATTTAAAGTTTTATTAACATCAATATTAACCCCAAGTTCTTTTGCTGTATACGTTGCTAATTTTTTACCATCTTCAACCACATAGTATTCTTCAGACAACCAAGACTTACCTACGGTTTGAGCGGCTTTATCCACTGTTTGGTACTCGATTGTATGCGTTTTAAAAGAGGTTCCAGGATTAAAATGCTGTATAAAATAAATAGCACCAATGAAGTATATACCCAGTACTACAGCAAGGCTGCTTCCTGCAATATACCACATTTTCTTTCTTGTCATAACTGATTCACCTTTCCTAACGTATTCTGCTTCATTATACACAAAAGATTATCTCATTACAATTTTTTAACTTAGCATGACTTTTCCATTATTTTATTTACATTCACATCTCAAATATTACAATTAAACACAAAAAAGTCGTTGCATAAGCAACGACTTTCTTCATATTTGCATGGCAACGTCCTACCCTCACAGGGGGAAACCCCCAACTACTATCGGCGCAAAGAAGCTTAACGACTGTGTTCGAGATGGGAACAGGTGTGTCCTTCTTGCTATCGTCACCACACATATATTGAGTGTTTTTTGTTCACTCAAAACTGAATCTAACAGTTAAACCATTTACCGCTATCATGTATCATTCGTCTATTTGGTTAAGTCCTCGATTGATTAGTACTCGCCCGCTCCATGTATCACTACACTTCCACTTCGAGCCTATCGACCTGATCGTCTTTCAGGAATCTTACTCTTTTAAAAAGATGGGAAATCTCATCTTGAGGGTGGCTTCACGCTTAGATG
>NZ_JAGN01000022.1 GCF_000526675.1 Atopobacter phocae ATCC BAA-285 | reverse complement strand
CACCTTTAAGCGAAGTGTGCCTACCCGCGTTGTAAAGTCTCGTTCATAATAGCCATTTCTTTGACTCTGACGACTTTCGGATCGTTCATAGTCATCAGCCTGGATATATTCTGTTCGCTGATTTTCCATCAACTGGTTGAACACTGTTGTCAAAATGTTTTTAGACACATCATCTTTTACCGAATGTTCAATAATGCTTTGAACCTCTTCGCTATTCAGTGTAAAATGTACTTGGGTCATATAAAGTCCTCCTGGGTAGGTTTTCTGGTAAAAACATTGTACCGTAAAAGGAGCTTTATATGGCCTTTTATCTTTTACACAATTATATGGACTTTATCTAAATAAACAATTGATATTTTTTTGTTATGATAATACTTATTCAATACTAAAATAGGAACAACAAAATATTCGATAAACATGAATATAAATAAACTAATGACAGACAGAATAGAGAAGAAAATACCTACTGCGAATAGTACGCCTATTAAAAAGTAACCTAATACTAATCCTGCCATTAAATTAGAATAACTAGAGGTAACATCGGTATAAGTCACATCATTACCTAACCAATGTTTCGCCAATAGCCACGTTGTTAAAATACGGACAGCCGAATAAACTAATAGAGCGATAAACAATTTTAAAATCATTGATTTTATCATTTCATTGGCTCCAAATCCGCCCAAAATCCCATTAAATAAATCATCTATCCCCCCATAACCACTTAATGCTAGTCCAAACATATTTATAGAGGCCTTGCTAAGAGCATAAATAACAAATATTTTTGAAAAAGCTAACAGGAATTGCGTCGCGTAAGCAAATGTTGAATCGGTTCCATAGTTAAATGATGGAAACTTAGCAACTTCAAATAATTTCATGAAGTAATTTTTGGCTTTTGCTTGTGTATCTTTTATTTCAACACCAGGCACCGTTACCGTAATGGATGCACCAGAATTAGTCGGTTGATTCGTTGCTTGCTGATAAGGTGAAGTCGGAGCTGAATGGATTGGTCGCTCTTGAACTGTTTCAGGCTGATTGACCTGAGCTACTGTCTGTTTCGTTCCACACTTTGGGCAAAATTGCGCACTTGCTTTTAATTCATTTCCACATTCGATACAATATTTCACTTTTATTCCTCCATTAATTCGTAAATTGTTGATACACGTTTTGACTAAAACGAGCAATAGCTGGTGCTTTTTCTCCATAACGACCATCCATTGATAAAGCGACTAATACATAGGATCCTTTATCCGTTACAATAATCGCTGCATCGTTCATGACGCCATAATCTGAAAATTGACCAGTTTTATTATATATAACTAAATTTGTTGGTAAATTTTTCAATAATTTTTCGCGATCAATTTGTTTTCCTAAAATATCTAATACCGACTGATCAACTTTTTCATTAATTAATTTTCTTTGGTATAGTTTCGTTAACACATCGCCTAATTCTTCAGATGTAACATAGTTATCTATCCCCGCACTTAAAGCGTAGGTATCTAAAAATTTACGATTTAGCTTCGTTTGTGTATACCCTAATTTTGCAATGACTTGATTAACCGCATTTAAACCGCCAATTCTATCAATCACTATATTAGCTGTTGTGTTATCACTGTTAGTAATCATTTCGGTTGCTAATTGATTGTATGTATAAGTTGTTCCAGGTGGATCATTTTGAATGTTTCCGGTTCCGCCTACTTTATCAGCTGTTCTTAATTGATAAGTGTCTTCTAAATTGATTGCACCTTCGTCAACTTGTTGATAGAAGGCAATTAATATAAATATTTTAATCACACTTGCCGCACGAATCGGCACATTTCCATTTGCACTAATTGAAGCAGCATCTATCTTGTCCCCTGATTCATTAGTTAATCGGTGATAATACATCGCATGCGATCCACCAATGTTAAATTGATTTCTAAACTGTGCATCTACTACCGACCGCATGACTTGATCATCAAATGGAATCAGTTCATTCTCTTTCTTTTGTTCTTTTTTATCTGCATCTTTTTTCTTTGTTTGAAGCAATTGTTTTTTTACATCTTCTTTCTCTTGTTGTTTCTTTTCTTCTTTCTCCTTATTAGCTTGCATTACTTTTTCTTGGTTAGGCATATAATAAAAATAATAATAGCTTCCTCCACCCACTAATAAAATCGATAATGCTGCTAATAAAAGATATTTCCAAAGACTCGATGATTCATCCATGTGTTGCGGTGTGTTCATTGAATGATTGACAGAATTAAATGACTCTGAAGGAATGGACGCTTTTGTTACCGTCGTCGTCTCCTTTATGTCATGATTTGACGCTGTCTGAGCAGTGGCATCAAATGGTGGATTTATTTCTCTCCCACAATTTTCACAATACTTATTCATGTCTGATTGAACAGTTTGACAATATGGACATAAAACATGTGAAAAACGGTCACTCACATACGTTTCGTTATTTACTGTCGGTAATGGTTGTTCATTTATGTCGTTATTTTCACCGTAATAGTCACCATCATGCTCTTCTTCACTGGACAATGAATGCACATCATCCGGTTTATCAGTTACTTCACCCGTAAAATCTTCTAAAAGTGGTGTCCCACAGTTTTGACAAAATACATCGCCTTCTTCAGACAATTTGCCACAATTTGAACAATAAATCTTCAATTCATCACTTCCTTAGTTTTATTTTCATTTTTTTGTTTATATATAGTGCTTAAATCACCTCTCTAACTTTCAGAAAAATCCGTTGCGAAATCGGGCCAACGAGTAGCACACTTAATAAAGTAGCATATTGTGGTAAGACACCTAATACAATTGCCATAAGAACTAATGATGCATCAAAAATCATTCGATACACTTGAATGCTCCATTTCGTTTTCTCCGCTAATGCAATACTTAATGCTTCAAGTGCTGCACTTCCTAACGAACTAGCTGCATATAAGCCTGTTCCCAAGGAAAAGGTTGTAATCGCCATTAATACGAATCCAATTGATAACAGTAGGCTATCTGTATTTAAAAAATGCCATGACATGACGACTGGTGGGAATATTTTAAAACTAAGTGATACAATTAAAAAGTTAACAAATGTTCCAATTCCCATTTTGGAGGCATCGATAAAATAAACAATGCAAACAATCGCTATGTTAAATAATAATGCTAACAGCCATAATTCAACGGCTATATGTTGCTGGATCCCTAAAAAAAATAAGGTAATCGTATCTGTCCCCCTGCTTATAGCTAGTAATAGGCTAATACCAAATCCCATAATAAGCGATCCGATCGCGTTAATAATAAGTCGTTTTGTGATTTTCACTGCTGACACTCCATCCTTCATTTCTTCTTTTTTATTATAACATTTTTATACAATAAAACACCTTTATACTATAAATAATTTTTATTTTTCACCAAAAAAAAGCTAATGACATACGTCATCAGCTTTAGTTAATTATTAGTCTTGTTTATGTAATTGAGCGATCAATTGATCTATACGACTACCATAATCAACTGAGGAATCTCGTTCAAATTTTAATTCAGGCACTTTGTATAAAGTTAAGCGAGTCGCTAATTCACTGCGAATTAACCCCTTCGCTTTATTTAAGCCTAATTCTGTTTCTTCACGTTCTTTTTGACTATCACTTAACGTGGAGTAATATAACGTGGCATACTGCAAATCATTAGATAATTCGATATCTGTTAACGTCACGTCTTTTACACGTGGATCGCGAACACGATTCGCAATAATACTATTCACTTCTTTTAAAATTTCTTGACGTACACGTCCTACTCGATGTTTAGCCATGTTTTACCTCCTTTGAGTCCAAATGACTGAACCTTCTTTAAGCATTTTTATTTTATCTACTTATTTAGGTTTAATTTCAACCATTTCATAGGCTTCAATGATGTCGTCTACTTTTACATCATTGTAGTTTTCAAACATAATACCACATTCAAAGCCTTTTTTAACTTCTTTCATATCATCTTTAAAGCGTTTCAACGAAGTGATTTCACCGTCATGAATAACAATACCGTTACGGATAATGCGTACATGACTTGACCGTTTAATAATTCCGTCTGTTACAAATGCTCCCGCAATTGTTCCTAGTTTAGAAACTTGATATGTTTCACGAACACTTAATTGACCTGTCACTTGTTCTTTATATTCTGGGTCAAGCATTCCTTTCATCGCGGTTTCAATTTCGTCAATTACGTTATAAATAACGCTATGTAAACGAATATCTACTTGCTCAGCATCGGCTTCGCTTTTCGCTTGTGGTGTTGGGCGAACGTTGAATCCGATAACGATTGAATTACTTGCTAAAGCTAATGAAATATCACTTTCATTAATCGCTCCAACTGCTGAATGGACGATAGACACTTTAACGCCTTCTACTTCAATTTTTTGTAGAGATGCACTTAACGCTTCGGCTGAACCTTGAACGTCTGCTTTAATAATCACATTGACATTTTTTAATTCGCCTTCTTGAAGACTTTCAAATAAGTTGTCTAAAGTAATACGTTGGTTTTGAGAACGTTTAACTGCTTGTGCACGCTCTGCACGTTCTTCACCTACTTGACGAGCTGTTTTTTCGTCTTCGAATACAACGAAACGATCTCCAGCTTGTGGTGCAACATTTAATCCTGTAATTTCGATAGGTGTTGCTGGATTCGCTGTTTTAACGCGACGTCCTTGATCATTAATCATTGCACGGACACGACCATGTGTGTTACCGACAACGATAGGATCTCCAATATTCAATGTACCTTCTTGAACGAGTAACGTTGCAATTGGGCCTTTTGCTTTATCTAAACGTGCTTCAATGACTGTTCCTAAAGCTAAACGATTAGGATTTGCTTTAATTTCTTGAATTTCGGATACCAAAATAATCATTTCTAATAATTCGTCAATATTCGTATTGAATTTTGCAGAAATGTTAACAAAAATAGTGTCGCCACCCCATGCTTCTGGAATTAACCCATGTTCAGATAATTCTGTCATAACTTGATCCGGATTAGCGGTTGGCTTGTCAATTTTGTTAACTGCCACAATAATTGGTACTTGTGCATCTTTAGCATGGTTAATGGCTTCAACTGTTTGAGGCATAACTCCATCATCTGCAGCTACTACGATAATCGTAATATCTGTGACATCTGCTCCACGTGCACGCATTGTTGTAAACGCCGCATGTCCTGGTGTATCTAAGAATGTAATTGGTTTGCCATCAATTTTTACTTGGTAAGCACCAATATGCTGTGTAATTCCACCAGCTTCGCCTTCTGTTACTTTTGTGTTTCTTAATTGGTCAAGCAACGTTGTTTTACCATGGTCAACGTGACCCATAATAGTTACAACTGGTGCGCGTTCAACTAATTCATCTAAATCAGATACTGCTTCAGCTTTTGCTTCTTCGAAGTATAAATCCAAATCAGTAATATCCTTTTCAACTTTTAATTCAGCAGTAATACCATATTCAATCGCTAATAATTCAATCGCTTCGTTTGATAGCGGTTGGTTTTGGTTAGTCATTACGCCTACTAATAATAATTTTTTCAATATTTCTGCTGGTTCACGATGGATTTTCTTCGCAATTTCAGCGACATTCATACCTTCTGTGTATACAAGCACTTCTGGTAACTCTTTAAATTTACGTGGTGGAGCACCTTTTTTATCAGTACCTTTACGATGATCATTGCGATTTTGTTTACCACGGTTATTTTTGCGTCGTTTATTGTTATTTTGGTTACCATAACGACGGTTTGCTTGTCCACTATATTCATTCTGACTAGCTTGTTGTTGTGAAGAGTTCTTCACTTGTTTTTTACTTGTTGCTGGTTTATCTGTTGTTGGTTTTTGTTTTTGGTTTTGGCTATGTTTTTCAATAACTGGTTGGTTATTTGGTTTAGACTGCCGCTTGTCTTGCTCGTTACGGTTTGCATTTTTTGTTTCTACTTTTTTATTGTTTGATGTTTTATTTAATACTTGATTAATTTTTCCCACGTCGCTTTCTTCCATTGAAGACATATGACTACTGTAGTTGATTCCAACTTCTTTTGCAGCTTCTAATACTTCTTTACTTGATATCTTATTTTCGCGCGCATATTCATAAACACGTTTTTTTGACATGCCATCACCTTCCCCATCTTAGTTCATGTGCGTATTTCCTTTCGTCTTTAAAAAACTTTTTTTGAATCCTTGATTTGTAAGTGCAACTACATTTCTTTTTTTTCCTAATGCTTGAGAGAGTTGCATACTTGTTCCAAAGATTGTGTAAGGTACATTGTAATGTACACATTTGTTTAAGAGCTTTTTTTGACTACTTTCACTTGTGTCTTCTGTAATTACCACAAGTTTTGCTTTTTTTCTTTCAATTGCTAGTATGACTTGGTCGGTTCCACTGACTAAATCGCCAGCTTTTTGAGCCAAGCCGAGTAATTGTAATTGTCTTTTTTGATTAACTGCTTCAGCTAATTCATTCATTGCTTCAATTTCATTGTTCATCTTTGAATAACTCCAAACGAGCTTTTTGATGATCTAAATACGCGTAAAGTTCATCGTAAAACTCTTGTGGGACTTTCACTTTAAGATGTTGTTCGAAAACGCTGTGCTTTCTTGCTTTTTCCACTAATTTAGGCTCAATTGCAATGTAAGCACCTCGACCATTCATCTTGCCTGTTGAGTCGATTTTTATTTCTTGTTCCGGTGTTCGAACAATTCGAACGAGTTCTTTCTTCGGAAACATTTCTTGTGATACTACACAACGACGCATCGGAATTTTTCTTTGCTTCATTCCTTTTTTCATTGTTACCACCACTTTCTTAATCGAGTAATCCAGTCTCTGGTTCAAGACTATAAGTAACATCAGATAGTCCTTCTTCAACTAAGGCTTCCTCAACCGTTTCTTCATCAAAAGTAGGTTGATCAATTGAATCAACTAAGTCCATTTCATCTGACAATTGTTCAGGTTCAACTGCGATAACTTCTTCTGTTACTTCACTCGCTAATTCAGGATGTTGCATACTTTCCCAATCTTTTTCAGATTTAATATCAATACGGTAACCTGTTAATTTAGCCGCTAAACGTGCATTTTGTCCTCGTTTACCAATTGCTAATGACAATTGTGTGTCTGGAACAACAACTACACAGCTCTGGCTGTCATTTTCATTGAAAATAACATCTAACACTTCAGCTGGTTTCAATGCTTGTTTAATATATTCTGCTGGATCTTCATGCCATTCAATGATATCCATATTTTCACCATTTAATTCATCTACAATTACTTGGACACGTTGGCCTTTAGGTCCGACACATGTTCCAACTGGATCAATATTTGCATCATATGAACGAACTGCTAATTTAGAACGATCGCCTGCTTCACGAGCTACTGACATGATTTCTACAACACCATCGTAAATTTCTGGAACTTCTTGTTCAAATAAACGTTTTAATAAATTAGGATGAGTCCGGCTCACTAAAACTTGTGGGCCTTTTGTTGTATTATCAACTTTTGATACATAGACTTTCAATCGTTTGCCGACTGAATATTCTTCACTTTGAATTTGATCACTCTTCATAATGGCTGCTTGGATACGTCCTAAATTAACTAAAACGAAACGGTGATCCACTCGATCAACTACAGCTGAGAGTAATTCATCTTCGTAACCAATATATTCTTCGTAAATCATGCTACGTTCTGCTTCACGCATGCGTTGAATGATAACTTGTTTTGCTGTTTGTGCAGCAATTCGTCCGAAGTTTTTAGGCGTTACTTCAAATTTAATTTTATCGCCAATTTCATAAGCGCGATTAATTTCTAATGCATCTTTTAAGCTAATTTCTTGTGTGTCATCTAAGCTTGTTTCTACAACTTCTTTGACCGCAAATACTTTGATGTCACCTTTTTTATCATTAAATTCTACCATCACATTTTGCGCTTGGCCATAATGACGTTTATACGCTGAGATTAAAGCAGCTTCTAGCGCTTCAATAATAATTTCTTTTTTAATGCCTTTGTCTTCTTCTAAGGCTTCAAATGCCTGTAATAATTTCTTGCTCATTTTCGTTCAATCACTCCTTTTTATGATTCAGTTCAATGGGTTGTCTTAGATTTTTATTGCTAAACGTGCTTTGGCAATTTGATCGTAAGTTAACACCATTTCTTTTTTACGCGTTTTATCTGCATACTGAATCGTTATGTCGTCGTCCGTGGCTTGGATTAAAGTACCTTCTACAAATTTTTGTCCATCGATTGCTTGATAGAAAGACACGTGAATATATTTATCCACTGCTTTTTGAATGTCTGCTTTACTCTTTAGCGGACGTTCTGCACCAGGACTGGATACTTCAAGATAATAAGCACTAGGAATCGGATCAGGATCAACCGTATCAAGCAAGTCGCCAATCTTTTCACTCATGTAGGCACAATCATTCAGGTCGACGCCACCTTCTTTATCGATTGCAAAACGTAAAAACCAATTTTTTCCTTCTTTTACATAATCTAAATCGACTAAATCATAACCTTCTTGGTCAAATAATTCATCGACTAGCTCTTTTACTTGATTAACAACACGGCTCATACTTTTCCTCCTTTTTGTGTATTAATACGTTAAAAAAGTGAGCGTCGCCGCTCACTTTTTCTAATCATAACCAACTATCTTTATTATACACTTAAATCGTCTTGATTTCAAACTTATTCCAATGTATTCTTTCAAAAGCTTGATTTAAGTAGGCTGATGATTCTTTATTAGAATAAACTAATTTGGTTTTCATCATCCATATGATCAATGACTTGATGTTCTGTTAAATAATCGATAATAGTTTTGGAAACTTTTCCGCGGTTTGCTAAGTCTTTTTTGGATAAGAAAGGCCGTTCTTGACGCGATTCGATAATCTTATTCGCAACGTTCTCACCTAGTCCTGGAACCGCCCGAAATGGTGCAATGAGTGCATTACCTTCAATTAACCAATCATGCGCTTGACTTTTATCTAAGTCAACCATCTTAAACTCAAATCCACGCTCAACCATCTCATTCGCTATTTCAAGAATAACAACTAAGTTCTTTTCTTTCCCACTGGCTTCATTACCTTTTTCTTTAATTTCTTTAATGGCCCGTTTAATGGCGTCTTTGCCTTTCACCATGCTAGATAAGTCAAAATCACTAGCACGAACTGAGAAATAGGCACAGTAATACTGAATCGGATAATGAACTTTGAAATAAGCCACACGTAATGCCATTAACACATAAGCCGCAGCATGCGCTTTCGGGAACATGTATTTAATTTTTAAACAAGATTGAATATACCATTCAGGTACATTGTTTCGACGCATTTCGGCTTGGTCTTCTTCCTGAATCCCTTTTCCTTTACGAACGCCTTCCATGATTTTGAACGCTTGTCCGTCTTTTACACCTTTATGCATCAAATACACCATAATGTCATCCCGACAACCAATCACTTCGGCTAGTGGGACCCCTTTTTCTCGAATGAGTTCCTCGGCATTACCTAAGTACACATCCGTTCCGTGAGATAGTCCAGAAATTTGAAGTAGTTCCGCAAATGTCGTTGGCTTCGTTTGTTCTAACATGCCACGTACAAAATATGTACCAAATTCTGGAACACCTAATGTTCCTGTCTGACTACCAATTTGTTCAGGCGTCACACCTAATGCTTCAGGAGAACTAAATAAACTCATTACAGCTGGGTCATTAGGTGGAATATTAATTGGATCAATGCCCGTTAAATCTTGTAACGTCCGAATCATCGTCGGATCATCGTGTCCTAAAATATCAAGTTTCAACACATTATCGTGAATTGAATGGAAGTCAAAGTGGGTTGTTAACCATTCGGAGTTCACATCATCAGCTGGATACTGGATTGGTGTAAAATCATAAACATCCATATTATCTGGAATAACAATAATCCCACCCGGATGCTGACCGGTTGACCGTTTCACGCCTGTTGCACCTTGAACTAAACGATCAACTTCTGCTTTGCGCCAATCTAAATTAAAATCACGCTGATATCCTTTAACAAAGCCATAAGCTGTTTTATCCGCAACTGTTCCAATCGTTCCTGCTCGGAAGACTTTATCTTCCCCAAACAATACTTTCGTATAATTGTGAGCACGTGCTTGATAATCTCCAGAGAAGTTCAAATCGATATCGGGAACTTTATCCCCATAAAATCCTAAGAACGTTTCAAATGGAATATCATGACCATCACGATGTAAAGGAGCTTGGCAGTGTGGACACGCTTTTTCAGGTAAGTCAAAGCCGGATCCGTATTCACCGTTTGTAAAAAATTCGGTATATTGACACGAAGGACAACGGTAATGCGGTGCTAGTGGATTAACTTCTGTAATCCCTGTTAACGTAGCAACGAAACTAGACCCTACTGATCCCCGTGAACCAACTAAGTAGCCATCTTCATTTGATTTCAATACGAGTTTTTGACTAATTAAATAAATAACGGCAAATCCATTGCCAATAATACTTTTTAATTCTTTTTTGATTCGCTCTTCCACAATTTCTGGTAAAGGATCGCCATACCATTGTCGCGCACGCTCATAAGTCATTTGTGTAATTTCTTCTTCCGAACCTTCGATGGTTGGCGTATATAGTTTATCTTTAATTGGAATAACTTCTTCAAACTGATCGGCTAATTGGTGCGCATTTTCAACTACTAATTGATGCGCTACGTCTTCACCTAGAAAACTAAACAGTTCAAGCATTTCATCGGTTGTTCGAAAATGAACAGATGGATATTCGCCTGGCTTAATAAACTGGCTTTTCAATGAACTCATTAAGATTTCACGATAAATATGATCTTCTGGATTCAAATAGTGGACGTTACCTGTCGCTACGACCAATTTATTATGTTCTTTTCCAAGACGTAACAACTGCTTCATAATCGCTTCTAAAGTCGCTTCATCCTTAATGATTTCGCGTTTCATTAACGGTTCAAAAATTGGTTTGGGCATAATTTCAAGAAAATCATAGAAGTCGACATGCTTTTCAGCTGCTTCATAACCTTTTTGCATGAGGGCTTCAAATATTTCACCATTGTTACATGATGACCCAACTAATAAGTTTTCACGATATTTATTGAGTAACGTTCGAGGAATACGTGGAACACGATAAAAATAATTGACGTTAGACTCTGAAACGAGTTTGAATAAATCTTTCAAGCCGGCATTGTTTTTAGCATAAATCGTTGCATGTGATGGCCGTGCTTGTTTATAAGCATCACCTTTCCCTAAATCCTTATTTAATTGGTGGTGATGGGTGATTCCCTTTTCACTTTCTGCTTCTTTAATAAAGAGCCATGCCAAACGAGCTGTCGTAATCGAGTCAAAAATCGCCCGGTGATGCTGTTCTAACACTACATCATAACGTTTCGCCAATGTATTTAACCGATGCGAACGAAACTCTGGATGTAAGTATCGTGATAGTTCTAATGTATCAATGACAGGATCACTTGATTCAGCATATCCATGTCGTTTATAGGCGGTATTAATGAATCCCATATCGAATTGAGCGTTATGGGCTACCAAAATCGACCCTTTTGAAAATTCACGAAATTCATCAATAACTTCTTTTTCATCTGGTGCATCTTTCAACATTTCATCGGTAATACTTGTTAATTCAATAATTAAATCACTTAATTTCTGATGAGGATTGATGAAACGTTCGAATTCTGCAATAATATTTCCTTTTTCCATTTTAACGGCAGATAACTCGATAATACGATCGTAAACACTTGATAAACCCGTTGTTTCCACGTCAAAAACGACATAAGTGGCTTCATCTAGGTTTTGCTCGCGTTCGTTAAAAGCAATTGGCACGCCGTCATCAACAATGTTTGCTTCCACACCATATATCATTTTAATTTGATGCTTTTGACTAGCGGCGTGTGCTTCAGGATAAGCTTGAAGATTTCCGTGATCGGTAATAGCAATCGCCGGATGTCCCCATTCAGCTGCTTGTTTCACATAGTCTGATATGCTATTCGTTGCATCCATTTGAGACATGTTAGAGTGCAAGTGAAATTCAATTCGTTTATCCCCTTCGTAAGTATCCATACGTTTCGGATGGTTGAATTCGCTAACTGCTTGTGCCATTAAGACGAGATCATTGTCAAATGTATCAAACTGCACTTTCCCAAAAACACGTACCCACATACCTTTTTTGACTAAATCAAATAATTCAGCATCAGATTCTCGTCCTTGGAACATTTTGACTGCTACAGAAGACGTATAGTCCGTCATCTTAAAACTGAGCAATTTTCGACCCGTTTTAAACGTGCGAATTTCTGTATCAAAAATATACCCTTGAACGACCACATTGGGCAGTTCTTCTTCGATTCCACTCATTTGCATCACTTGGTTGTCTGGAACTTCTCTCCCAATGACTAAATGAGTCATATTCTTAGTGCCATTTGACTTCTTGGCTTTTTTTACTGGTTGTTCTTTTTGTTCTTGAATGACTTGTTGCGCACGTTCGATTCGTTCTTTTTCCAATTTGTCTTGATGCTCTTTAAACGCTCGTTCAGATGCTTCGTTCTTTTCATCCGATGTTTCGCTCATAATCGAAAAGCGTGGAAATCCCATTCGGTTAAAAATTGAACGAATTTGATCGACATAACGTTTAGAAATCTGTTCTTGTTCAACGAGTGATCCACATTTTATCATTAATTGTCCGTCAACATAGGCAGGGACGTGTTTAGCTAAAATGTGTCTTAAAAAAGGCGATTCCAATTCGCTATATCGCACGACTAAAGGCCAATAATCATGAATTAACGCTTCATCAATCACTTGATCGTTTCCATATTCGATTTGCACTTCAATTTGCGCTACCATCGGGAACGACTGCTTCATCGCATCGATAAATTCCATATAGACACTACTTGGTATAAACGTATGTAATCCAATTCGAAACTCCCACGTTCCTTCTTCTTCGTACACAATCACACGATTCACTGAAGCGTTGTTAAACCACTCTTGACGCAGATGCTGAGATAAATTGATTTGATCAGCCAAGTGTGTAAATAATTCAATGCCTTCCAAATCATTCACCCCTTTCTATAAATAACGCATAATATCATTCCAAGTAATGAGAACCATTAAACCGATTAATAATATCACACTAACCATCGTTACATAATATACTTTCTCTTTCGGTAATGAGCGTCCCATAATACCTTCAATGGCATCAATCACCATTCTTCCGCCATCTAAGGCTGGAATAGGTAATAAATTCATCACACCTAAGTTAATACTAATGACCGCCATAAAGTTCAATATGCTAAGAAGGCCATAACCACTAACTTCTTTTGTCATGGCGAACATTGCAACTGGTCCTCCAAAGTCATCCACTTTAACCCCTTTGCTTAAAAAGCCTTTAAAGACTTGACCCATACCTTTAACGATAAAAATTGATTGGTTCCAACCGAATTTTAATTTACCTGATAATGATTGATCGAGTTGCGGTTTAATACCGATATAGTACATGGACTCTTTTTCATTAATGACTTCTTTTTTAGGTGTTAAAAAGACATTCATTTCTTTTTTTCCACGTTTAATCGCTACTTCTACTTTTTCATCCTTATTTACTTGAATTTGCTCAACCATGTCATACCACGTTTGAACGGATTTGCCATTAATTGTTTGAATCGCATCTCCCGCTTGTAAGCCAGCCATTTCAGCCGGACTATTTGGAAGAACTGCACCTACTTCTGGCGTATTCATCGTTACTACATTCCCCATGAATGCAATCATGATAAATACAATGAAACTTAAAATAAAGTTACTAATTGGTCCTGCAGCATGAACTAAAAATCGTTTCCAAGGGCTAATCGCATCCATCTGTCGTTCAGCTGGTGCATTTAATTGAATGGAGCCATTTTCGTCGATTAATTCAAATGTCCGTTTCAATAGCACTGTTTTTTCTTCTAGTTCCCCTGGTGTCACACCGGTTAATGTTAAATCGTATTCTAAATCGAATGAATGCACAACAAATGGTTCTCGTGCAACTTCAGTATCTTCAGACAAAGCAACACTAGTTACCCATTGTTTTGTCGCATCATCGGGATGAGGCCCATACTCTAGAAAAACATGTTGTCCTCGAACTAATAACTCTTCGCTTTCTTCATCACCCGCTAACTGAACATACCCGCCTAGTGGAAGTAATCTTAACGTATAAATGGTTTCTCCCCATTTTTTCTGAATAATTTTAGGGCCCATACCGATAGAAAACTCTCGGACCATGACCCCTGCCCATTTTGCTACGATAAAATGGCCAAATTCGTGAATACACACAATCGTAATGAAAATAAATAAAAATACTATAGCTGTTTGCATATTAAATTATTAAACCCCTTTCGTTTATAAAACAAATGATAGTATAAAACGCATGATGACACTTGCAAATAAAAAGGAATCAAAACGGTCTAATACACCACCATGTCCTGGTAAAAATTGACCAGAATCTTTAACGTCGTAATAACGTTTATAACTCGACTCTACTAAATCGCCTAATTGAGATGCAATCGATATAAAGAATGCACCCATCATGACAATTGGTAAGCTAAAAGGAAGAACGGGATAAAAATGATTGAATAGTGTAAATAAAGCAACTGCGATAATTGTTCCACCTACTGAGCCTTCAATAGTCTTGTTAGGAGAGACATGAGGAGCTAATTTGTGTCGACCAAATTGACGACCAACTAAATACGCAAAGGAATCAGTCGACCAAATAATAATAAATAAGCCAAGAATCGTTTGAAAATTTATGGCTCTTAACATTAAGACACTATTAAATCCTGTTCCAATATATAAAGCACCCAAAATATAAATGGCCGCTTCATTAAAATGAAATCGGTGATGATTAAACACAGTTAACGATAGTAATAAGATTGCTGCAATATACAACATATCGATTATTTTAACCCCTGGAATTAAGTTCATTTGACTGACCCAATAGTCGCCCCCCACTAATATTACAGTGGCTATCATCGCAATCCAACCTTCAATAGTTAACCATGAATTCTTACTCATCGTAATTAACTCACGCATAGCAATTGCACTTAAAACCATCATCATGAGCGCTAAGTAATGACCACCTGCCATTAATGTTGGAATAAATATTAATAATGCAATTAACGCAGAAATAACACGTACTTTCAATTATTTTCCTCCTTTAAATAAACCACCGTAGCGTCGCTCACGATGCATATAATGATTGATGGCTTGTTTTAAATCATCTCCTGTAAAATCAGGCCAAGCTTTTTCAATAAAATAGAGCTCACTGTATGCTGATTCCCATAATAAAAAGTTACTTAAACGAATTTCACCACTCGTTCTGATTAACAAATCGGGTGCTTGAAACGGTGCTAATACATGCGTCGATAAATGCGCTGCAATCGTTTCTTTTGTAATTGGTTCTGATAATTCTTTAGACTGAATTGTTTGAAACGCGCGCAATAAATCATCTTGCGCCCCATAATTTAAGGCAAAGCATAATGTCATACCTGTACACTCTTTTGTTAATTCCACCGCTCGATTCACACTATTTTGTGTTGCTTGAGGCAAGTCTTCAATGGTTCCGATTGTTACGACTCGTACGTTTTGTTCAATTAGTTGCGGAACAAAACGATTAAAAAAATCAATTGGTAACTTCATTAAAAAGTGAACTTCATCTGAAGGCCGAGACCAATTTTCTGTTGAAAAAGCATAGAGAGTCAATACTTTTATCCCTATAGCACTTGCTGTTTGAACCGTCCGTTCAACAGCATTCAATCCTTCCTTATGTCCTGCGACACGAGGTAAGAAACGCTTATTCGCCCAGCGACCATTACCATCCATAATAATAGCAATGTGATCGGGCATCTTTTTAGTATGTTTTGACATAACGAATCCTTTCTTAACCGATCTAATAACTCATTATATTGTAACATAATCATTCTTTAAAAGTTGTAGACACAATAATATTTTAAACTTTTTGTCCTCCTAAAAACAATGAGTACATCTTATTTTTTACAATTTACAATTACATAATACTTGAATGATGAACCAGTTATATGTATTATAGTAAAAAGAGAAATTATTTTTATAGTAAAAAAAATCTTAAAACACGATTAGGGGAGAATAAATTGGAAACATTAAAAATTTTACAATCGATTCATACTTTATCCGGATTAAATATTATGTGGATGGATGAGAACTTTCACTTAATTAAATCATTTCAATCCAATTCATTTTCTTGGGTAACTTATGACTTTTCAAAACATCTAAGACCAAAGCTTGATACCAATCAATTGGACGAACTAAAATTTGTAACTGGCGCTTTAAATGAGTCATATTTTATTTATCCGATAGAATCAGAATATATTATATTCGGTCCGTTTACGACGACCATTATTAATGATTCGTCATTAAAAACAGTGATGGAAATTAACGACTTCCAAGCTCAACATCGCGATATTTTAATGCAACAATTAAAATTAATTCCTTTAGTATCTTTATATGATTTACACGCAGTCGTTCAACATTTACATTACTGCTTAACGCGAGAAGATAAATCTTTCTTCTTCCATTCATATAACGAACGATTGCTCGATTTAGACTTGTCGATTGAAGAAATCAAAATTAACTTAGATCAAGATGACATTCATGACTTATCTGATTCGATTCGTTTAGAACGCGATTTACTAAAAATGGTGAGCGCCGGCGATGTGACTGGTATTAATCAATTAACAACTAAAACGTATCGACCATACTTTGCTTTATTAAATGAAGATACATTTATTAACGAAAAGTATTACTCTATTTTACTCTTTGAAAAAGTGATGCAAGCGGCTATTTCTGCAGGAGTGGATCCGATTCATGCCCATTTATCACGTAACGAAATGATTGTGGAAATGGATCAAGTAAACTCATTAGAACATATTATTAAGGCACGTATTGATGCAGCTCTATTCTTCACAAAACAAGTTAGTGAATTAAAAGCAAACAATTATTCTGCTTTAACAAATCAAATTATTCATTATATTGAAAATAATTTATATCAACCATTAAAGGTAAAAGATATTGCGGACCATTTTGCTATTAGTGAGTCTAATTTAAGAACTAACTTTATGAATGAAACCAATTGGAAAGTAAAAGACTTTATTATTCAACGTAAAATTGAATTAGCGAAGAAATTATTAACATCGCGTAAATCTGTTGCTGAAGTGGCTAAGTCGTTAGGATTCTTTGATACGTCTCACTTCACTAAGAGTTTCAAACAAATTGTTGGTTCAACACCTAAACGTTATCAAATCGAACATAAATAAATCAAAGTCAATAACAAAAAGACAAGCTTAATTCATTAAGCTTGTCTTTTATGTGTTTATTAATAAATTAGTCATTTAATAATTCTGTTTCTTTTTCACGTGCTGTTTTTTCGATTTTCTTAACAAATTCGTTAGTTACATCTTGAATGTCTTTTTCCATTTGATGTAAATCATCTTCTGTTAATTCTTTTGCTTTTTCAGCTTTTTTCGCTTCATCAATTGCATCACGACGAATTGAACGAACTGCAATTTTAGCTTTTTCTTCGTAGTTTCCTACTTCTTTCGCTAATTCTTTACGACGTTCTTCAGTTAGTGCTGGGAAGACTAAACGAATTACTTCACCATCACTGTTTGGATTAATACCTAAATTACTTTGTAAGATTGCTTTTTCAATATCTTTTAAAGAGCTTGGATCGTATGGAGAAATTAATAACATACGTGCTTCTGGTACAGAAATTGAAGCCACTTGATTAACAGGAGTTGCTACACCATAATAATCTACGGTAATACGATCTAATACACTTGAGTTTGCACGTCCTGCTCGAAGCTGTCCTAATTCTCTTTGGAAAGATTCGTGTGATTTTTCCATACGTTCTTTTGCTGTTTTAATAATTGTATTCGCCATAATTATTTCCCCCTAACTTTTGTTCCAATATTTTCGCCTAGGACAACGCGTTTAATGTTCCCTGGACGATTCAAGTTAAACACAACTAACGGAATATTATTGTCCATTGATAATGAACTTGCTGTAGAATCCATTACTTGTAAACCTTTACTAATAATTTCTAAATGAGTTAGCTCATTATACATTGTTGCTGTATCATCTTCTCGTGGATCGCGATTGTAAACCCCATCGACATTATTTTTAGCCATTAAAATGACTTCTGCATTTATTTCAGCAGCGCGTAAAGCAGCCGTTGTATCCGTTGAGAAGTAAGGGTTACCTGTTCCACCAGCAAAAATAACGACACGTCCTTTTTCTAAGTGACGAATAGCCCGACGACGAATGTATGGTTCTGCAATTTGACGCATTTCAATAGACGTTTGAACGCGTGTTGGAACCCCAACATTTTCTAACGTATCTTGAAGGCCTAGAGCATTCATAACAGTAGCTAACATTCCCATGTAATCTGCTTGAGCTCGTTCCATCCCCATTTTCTCACCGGTTACACCGCGCCAAATATTACCTCCACCGACAATAATGGCCACTTCAACCCCTAAATCATGAACGGCTTTAACTTCTTCTGCCATGACTTTAACAATTTCAGGATCGATTCCAAAGCCTTTTTCTCCGGCTAATGCCTCTCCACTTAATTTTAAAATAATTCGATTGAATTTTGGTGTCATGCTGTCACCCTACGCTTTCTATAGTAATTGTTGTTAAAAAAGAGATAACCATTTACTGATTATCTCTTTTAAATTTACTCGAGTTGATGATTAGTTTTGTTTCATTTGGTTCATAACTTCTTCAGCGAAGTTTTCTTCACGTTTCTCGATACCTTCACCAACTTCGTAACGTACGAATGATAAGATTTCACCATTTTTAGACGCTACAAATTTGCTTACAGTCATATCAGGATCTTTAACAAATGGTTGATCATTTAATGAAATTTCAGCTAAGAATTTGTCTAAACGACCTTTAATCATTTTTTCTACAATATTTGCAGGTTTGCCTTCGTTTAAAGCTTGTTCTGTTAATACTTGTTTTTCATGCTCTAATTCAGCTGGTTCAACGTCTTTACGGTCTACGTAACGAGGGTTAATCGCTGCAGTATGCATTGATACGTCACGAGCTGTTTGTTCGTCAGCACCTTCAATTAATGTAATAACTGAGATACGTCCGCCCATATGGCTGTATAAACCGAAGTTTTGGCTTTCTTCTTTAGAAATCACTTCGAAACGACGTAATGAAATTTTTTCTCCAATTACAGTTGTTGCTTCTGCAATTTTATCTTCAATAGTTGAACCATCGCTTTCGATTTTTAATGCATCTTCAAGAGTTGCTGGTTCATTTTCAAGAATTAATTGAGCAATTTCTTTTACTAACGCTTGGAATTGATCGTTTTTAGCAACGAAGTCTGTTTCAGCATTCACTTCAACGATTGCTGCTTTGTTGCCTGATTCAATAATGTGTGTAACACCTTCAGCGGCGATACGATCACTTTTCTTAGCTGCTTTAGCCATTCCGTTTTCACGTAAGTAGTCAACAGCTTTATCCATATCGCCTTCAACAGCAACTAAAGCTTTTTTAGCGTCCATCATTCCAACGCCAGTCATATCTCTTAATTCTTTTACTAATTTTGCAGAAATTTTAGTCATTTGTTTTCCTCCTATAATTTGTTCACATCATTATTTTAACTGTTTTTCTTATTTAAAGCAATTAAAGCTTTCGATTCATATTTAAAAAAAGTCGCCTCATTTAAGAGACGACTGGCATCCATTTTATTCGTTGTCGCCTTCGACTACTTTAACAATTTCTTCTAAAGATTTGTCTGTTGCTTCTTCTTCAGCAGCTCCAGCACCTTCGCGACCTTCGATGATTGCATCTGCCATTGCACCTGTAATTAATTTTACAGCGCGGATTGCGTCATCGTTTGAAGGAATAACTACATCGATTTCATCTGGATCACAGTTTGTATCAACCATAGCGATGATTGGAATATTTAATTTACGCGCTTCTTGAATAGCGATTTGTTCTTTACGTGGGTCAACTACAAACAATGCTGCTGGTAAACCAGGCATATCTTTGATTCCACCTAAAAAACGTTCTAAACGTTCGCGTTCTTTAATTAATAAACCAACTTCTTTTTTAGGTAATACATCAAATGTTCCGTCTTCTTCCATACGGTTAATGTCTTTTAGACGACGGATACTGTTTTGGATTGTTTTCCAGTTAGTTAAAGTTCCACCTAACCAACGGTGACTTACAAAGTATTGACCTGCACGTTTTGCTTCTTCTTCGATAGCATCTTGTGCTTGTTTCTTTGTACCAACAAATAATACATGTCCACCTTCAGCTGCGATATCACGCATGAAGTTGTATGCATCTTGTGCTAACTTAACTGTTTGTTGTAAATCGATAATGTAGATACCGTTACGTTCTGTAAAGATGTAACGTTTCATTTTTGGGTTCCAACGACGTGTTTGGTGTCCGAAATGAACCCCTGCTTCTAATAGTTGTTTCATTGAAATAACTGCCATTTTTTATTCCTCCATTTTTTTGGTTTTATTCCGCCCCATCCGCTGGGTTAAAGCGCTAACCGTTTGGCACCAAGCGCTAGCCGATAGGTGTGAATTTTTGGTTTTAACACCATCAACTATATTAACCGATTCATTTAATAATTGCAAGAGTTTGCTTGCTATAAATGAATCGGTTTAATCTTTCATTTTATTTAACTGGGACACTATCAATAATCTGTTCTTGTTGTGTTCTTCTTTTGTAGTATAAAGCAAGTAACAATTGACTGATTAATCCAATTGTTATGAAAATAGATACTTCTGTTTGAATCGATCCTCCAATCGATAACGTATGTCTTAACGCTCGTATCCCATGCGTCATCGGTAAGAATGGATGGATAGCTTGATAAAATGGTCGAGATAACTCAATTGGATAAGTACCACCTGACCCGGCTAATTGAACAATTAGAAAGACGAGCATTAAGAAGTCCCCAATCTTTCCAAAGTATAAATCAAAGACGGTCACTATTGACATAAAGGTCATTGCTTCAAGAATTAAGAACAGCCATGTCTGAGTTGTTAAAACAGGTGTAAAATCACTGAATTGTGTCAATGCGATATAGACAATGGTTGCTTGTCCAACCGCAATTAGCATTAATACGCTCATTTTACTTAACCACCATTGCCATGCATTGGGCTGTTTTTTCGCTGAGGTTTTTGCGTTATAAAGCATATTAGTTGTTAGTGCACCAATAAATAAAGCAACAGATAACATATATGGTGCCATCGCCATTCCATTATTTTCCACGTGATCTTTATCCGTATGTTTCATTTGGATCGGTTGTGCCATTGGTTGGGCATTAGTCGTATTTGGAACTAAGGCTAATTGTTCGCTAGCTTCTTTCAATTTATTATGTAATAGCGTTGTTCCACGTTCAAGTGTTTGAGCGCCTGCTACTAACTGGTTTGAACCTTCTAATAATTGAGGAACACCTTGACCCAAACGATTCGTTCCTTCTGCTAATTGTGTCGTACCGTTCACTAATTGTGGACTATTCGATTGAAGTTGTTTGCTACCGTTTACTAATTGATTTGATCCTTCTATCAGTTTAGGTACTCCTTCATTCATTTGACTAATACCTTGTGCTAATTGATTAGTCCCATTTGTGAGCGTCGAAGAATTTAGTTGCAATTGTTGACTGCCCTGACTTAATTGAGTACTTCCTTCTTTTAATTTCATCACACCGATTTGAATCGTTGGTCCTTGTTGTGCTATTTGATTCACACCTTGTACTAACTGATTAGCCCCTCCAAGTAAGCGTGCGCTATTTTGTTGTAATTCGTTTCCACCTTTTAATAATTGGTCACTTCCTTGTTGTAAGCGAAGAAGTCCTTCTGTTAATTGTGGTAATTTATCTTTAGTCTGCTTGAATCCATTGGTTAGTTTTAATCCTCCGCTATTTAATGCAGATGATTGATTATTTAATTGACTCATTCCATTTGCAACGTTTTGGCTACCTTTATCAATTTGGCCAATTGTTTGAACTAAGACTGGTGCTACCTGTTGTAATTGTGCGGTTCCTTGTTGCACTTGTTTCAATGCTGGCAATAATTGATTTTGTATTTGAACAGTGCCATTAATCACTCGATTCAATCCACTTGTTGCCACTTGTTTCGATTGAACAAGTTGACTAGTCGCTTGTTTCAACTGATTCAATTGGCCGGTTGAAGAGCCACTCATTTGTTTTAATTGAGTGATTAATTGATTTAATCCTGTTTGAGCTTGGTTTAATTGAGTCGATAAATCATTAAGTGAATTGGCTCGATTCATAACCTGTTCAACTTGATTATTACTATTAATCGCTTGCTGAACTAAAACGATTTGATTAGCGGTCAATGATACACCACTTGCTTCAAGCGACTGTACAACTGCTTGTGCGGCATTTTGCTGATCATTTCTATGTGCTACTTCAATATTTGCTTGTAATTGCGTCACGCTAGCTTGAGTCGTTTGTAATGATTGATTCAAATGAACTAACGGCATCATTACTCCTTGTAACATCGTCGCTATTTGGTTCGGATTGACTTGCTGTTTATCCATTTGTTTCAGCCATTGATCAATCGAGTCGATATAGGTCGATACACCATTAATGTAAGCAAATAATTGTTGTTGTTGTGTTTGTGTTAGATGATCTGATTCAATTTTTTGAATCATTTGAGAAACACCTTCATTTAATTGAATCGCTTGTTGTGGCAACGATTGAACTTGCTGATTTAATTGATTTACTCCTTGATATAACTGAGTCGACCCTTCACTCAACTGTCCAACCGCTTGAGTGTATTGACCAATTCCTTCATTTAGCGTATTTGCACCATCAGCTAGAGCAAACAAGCCTTGGTTCATAATGGGCCACTGTTTTGTCAATGTGGAAAAATGTTGATTAAAATCAATTAATCCTAACGATAGACGATCGACGCCTTGTACATATTGAGTCAATTTTGATTGGAAGGTTTCACTTCCTTTAGATAAATCATTCAAACCATTTACTAAATTGGGCATTTTTTGATTGAACTGATTAATTCCAGCAGTTAAGTCTTTTTGACCACTTGCAAGTTGATTCACTCCACTTGTATAAGCTTGAACCCCTGATACTAATTGATCTGCTCCAATGGATAGGCGATTCACTCCACCACCTATTTCACTCAAATGTGAATGAAACGTTTGTTGACCGGTTGCTAATTGATTCACTCCTTCTGTATAGGATTGGACACCGGTTGTTAATCGTTTCGTCCCATTTACTAATTGATTAGCACCTTGATTTAATTCACTCAAATGTGTATTTAATGTGATTTGTCCGTTCGATAGTTTGGTTGCTCCTAATGCAAGTTGCTCAGTTCCTTCTTCAAATTTTTTCATCCCATCAGTTGATTGATTAATCACATCTAATAATGTTTTGAAATACATTTCACTCATTTGCTTCGAAAGCTTTGTATCCATTTGTGCGATAGCCGATTTAGACATTTTAGATGCGGTATAATTATGCCCTTGCGATGTCTCATACGCTAATTGCATTGGACGTGGCTGATTTTCAAAAACTGAAGTGGCTTCATTTGAAAAATTTGAAGGAATTGTAACAATAGCATAATATTCACCACGATCTAATCCTTCTCGTGCTTGTGATTGATCTACTATTCGAAAGTCTAATGACTGATTTTTCTCCAATTCCTTAACAAATTGGTTCCCTATATCTATTTTTTTATCTCGATAAGTAACTGCTTGATCTTGATTCACAATGGCAACTGGTAATTGGTCTAATGACCCATACGGATCCCACATGGACCTTAAAAAAATTACATTATATAAGGTAGGAATTATCATCAAAACAATCACAATGACTGCTAGCATGGGTTTTGAACTAATTTTTTTCCATTCTGCTTGAATCATGTATATCACTCCTTCTTCTATTATTCTATTCATCATATTTTGTCATAAAACATATTATATGAAAAATTTTATCTTAACGCGATAGACAATTTTTAAATTTTGTATAATAAAAAAGGTTAAGCATTTCTCTCGCTTAACCTTTTTATACATTATATATTATTTTGATTCTTTTTCTTCTTTGTTATTTGACTGGGACGACTGATTAGTTGGGATTTCCTCTTTTTTAGATTCACCTTGATTTGGAGCCTGATTGATCTCTCCTTGATTAGGGGTTGACTCAGCATTATTATTATTGTTTATATCTTGTTTTTCTTTTTCAGATGTATTTCCCGATTGATTACTTTCTGAATCAGCTGGTTTTTCTTTACCATCTATTCCTTTTGCTTTATCATCATTCCCTTTTGGCTTATCTGCTTTTCCTTTATCCTCTTTTGGTTTATTCTCTTTTGACTTGTCTTCTTTAGCTTTCGTTTTGTCTTCTTTATTTTTTTCGCTTTTAGTTTTATTTTTTTCTTCTTTATTTTTATTCTCGTTTAATCGAGGGGTTGTATTTCGTGGTGAAGGCAACCGGCGAATAATTGGTCTTTCAATATTTTGTTCAATATTTCGTTCAAATTCTCTCAAACGATTTACTTGTTCTTCAAGATTATCATCTGTTCCATCTGTTCTATCTGTTTCATCTGTCTTAATTTCTTCATTCAATAATTTTTTTATGATGGCTAATTGTTTATCAGTCATTAACTCTTTATCTAGTTCATTCCACAATGTTTCACGTTCTTCTTCTGATAGTTTATCGCGCTCAGATCGAATATACTTTTCAAGTTCTTTAAACTCTTCATCTGTGTATTTACCTTTACTTTCAGTTACTCCAAACAAACTAGATAAAACAGCTTTCGGATCAGCTTCTTGATTGGGTAGGCTTACTTCTAATTTTTTGCCTTTTGGAACAAAAGAACCGTCAAGATGCGTCTTAATTTCTAATCCGTATAACTCAATTGTTAAATCACCATTCACATAGGCTTCATTTTTTTTGACGTGAAGTTGTCCATCAAACGCTTTAATATGTTCACTGACCATGGAATCCCTTGTCAACATTGTAATTAATTGAGCTAGCATATCGCCTGATAAAGTCATATTAAATTCATCTTTTGAAGCAGAAAGGTTTTGTTTACCAGCTTTTTTAGCCCAACTTTCAATTTCTTTCTTCGTTACTTTTCCATCCAGTTCTGTACTATTTGAACGAGTGGTTCCGTGGATTGTTTCAATTTTCTCAGCTTGCTCTTTAAATGCTCGTAATTTCAACGTTTTTCCGCCAATTTCTTTTTTAGCTGTTCGAAAATCGTCTTGATTCATATTGGATTGCATCATTTTTAGTAAAGCATCTGTATTGATTGATATATCACGTCCTTGACGTTCAATATTCAATGAAACTTTTTTATTATTTGCAGGATAAGTGAAATTTGCTTGATAGTCTCCTGCATTAGTTGCTTTTATTTTACCTTTTATAGCTACTTGGCTTGGAAAGGCATCTTGATAAGCACTTAACAGATTGTCTGAACCTGATCGAGCTATTCTAATATTAGTTAAATCCATTTCAACTTGATAAGGTTGATCTTCTTTATAAAATTCTTCTAACGCACTAAGATTCGGTGGATTAAAGAAAATTATTAATCCGATTGATAGTAACGCTAAAATAGCAAATAGTGCTAACTGAGATTTTAAATATTTATTTTGTGGTGGTTGATTTCTTTTTAACACACAACCGCTCCTTCCTTTTCATGTTCCTAACAAATATACTATATCTTAATTTAGAGTAATTATTAAGAGTTATTTAAAAATAATCTCAAAAATCACATAAAATATTGAATCTGCACCTGACCTTGTTTGATTATGATTAATGTATAATTTATTAAATTATAAAACTTTCATTTAAATAGTTATATTCATAGTAGTACGTACCGAAAAGTTTCAATCTGTTCATAATAACTTGTAAACTTTTGTGACAAATAAACTTAAAGAAAAACTTTAGGCTTACACTTTTTTGACTCATTCGATTTAAGAATATATAGATGATGAACGCATTAACTAACAAAATAGAAAGATTACTCTCCAACTCATGAAGCGTTGATTAATTGACTAACACTATGTCGTCAACGACATACACTATTGAATAAACTTGTTTCGATGTATCGTGTACAATATAGACTTTTAAAATACCCTTCATAAAATAATCCAAAAATTGATTGAACCTCAATTTTAAAAGGTATTCACATTGTCTCAAATTTGTGAGCGACGATCTCATCCATAAAATTCTCTATAATATCATTAATCATATTATTATGTGTTAACCACTTATACATTACTTGTGATTGTCTTTTTAAATCGATATTTTCTTCATATTCAATTATATTGGATAAAATTTTTCTTTTTCTACATTTACTTGCTTGTTTAGTAAAGAAGTTTGCCATTGCGTAAACGTTTTTTTACTTTTAGGCAATTTTCTTTTTCCTGTTCGTAATCTTGAAATGTAAGAGGGATCAATAAAAATTGCACGTGCTAATTCAGTGTTTGAAATATCTAGTAATCTCATCAAAATATCTAATTTTTTATCAAACAACTTCTTCACTTTCTTTCAAAAAATATTTTAATATTATAAATTAAATCATCTCATTTTATAATATAACAATTATTCGCTATATTATACACCATTCAAAAAAATAATAGTTTGACACCTCTTTACTTATTAAATTCATCTTAAAAGATATCTTTATATTTTAAAATAAATAAAAACAAATAAAAAAGCTCAGATAAAACAAATGTTTTATCTGAGCTTCGATTGAAGCATTCATTAAAATTTAAAGAATAAACTATACTTTGAATAATTATTCATTTTCATTCATTTTTTTGAATGCAACTGTTCCAAAAATTCCTAATCCAGCTAAGACTGTTGCGGCACCGTATAAGAATCCATTAGATGCTTCACCTGTACGAGGTAAAGTTGGTTGTTTTTTCGGTGTTGATTTCTTAGGTTCTTCTGGTTTTAGTTTTTCTTGTTTTGGTTCTTCCTGTTTTGGTTCTTCTTGTTTTGGTTCTTCTGGTTTTGGTTCTTCCTGTTTTGGTTCTTCCTGTTTTGGTTCTTTCTGTTTTGGTTCTTCTTGTTTTGGTTCTTCTGGTTTTGGTTCTTCCTGTTTTGGTTCTTCTGGTTTCAATGAAGTATTAACTACAGTGAATCCTGACATCATATTACCAGTAATCTCTGTTAGATAGCCTGGTACACCTACTTCACTAATAGAGTAAGTAATACGTTCTCCAGCTTCATTCATTGTTGGTAGGTTATTGAATTGACCTTTCCAATCGTTTGCTGCACTTAATACGAGAGTTTCCCCTGTTGGACTAAGTGTTACAGTAATACTTTGAGGAATAATGTCTCCTTCTTTCACTGACCAAACTTTTTGTACTGGAATATTAATTGTTTCAGGAGTTGGTTCATTTGTTTCATCTTTTGTATTTGTGACAACATATCCTCCACTCATTGAACCTGAAATTGCTGCTGTGTATCCTTCAACAAATTGTTCTGAAATAGTGTACTGAATTAATTCACCATTTGTGTTGTATTTTGGTAAATCAGTAAATGAGCCAGTCCAACCATTTGCTGCACTCAATACAAGACTTGCACCTGTTTGGTTTAATACGATTGTAGCACTCTTACCTGAAATATCTTCATTCGTATTCCAAACTTTTCTAACTGAAATACTTACCGTTTCAGGAGTAGGTGTTGGTGCTTTTTCATAATCATCGACCATCACAATGATTTGGTTTGATCCTACTGTTTTCAAGTGTTTTTTGTCCACTTTTAATTTTTTATTTGCTGTGATTTCAAACGCTATACTAGTCGCTACTTTGTAGCCTTCTGGCGCAATTGTTTCAACCATTTCATATTGACCTGGT
>NZ_JAGN01000021.1 GCF_000526675.1 Atopobacter phocae ATCC BAA-285 | reverse complement strand
AGCCTGTGAGACTTTAGATAATGGCTTCGAAGATGCCTTCCAATACACAGTAATGGATAAGAGTCACAATCGTTTAAAAAGTACTAATCTTCTTGAACGATTGAACCAAGAAGTACGCCGAAGAGAAAAGATTATTCGTATTTTCCCCAATCGTGTGTCAGCCAATCGTTTAATTGGTGCTGTCCTGATGGACACGCATGACGAATGGATCAGTTCTAAAAGAAAGTATATCAAGTTTAACCAGTAAGAGAGTATAGAACATTGTACTAGAAACTTTTACACAAGATTATGGACTTGACTCAAATAACGATTGGCTGTTGGTAAAATCGCCTACCGTAACCTTAAAAAGTAGGTTCTATAATTTAAAAGAATAGTTAGCCAAAACAAAAAAACACTTTCCAATAAAGGAAAGTGTCTTGAAACGTTGATATAATAATGATTAACGTTTTGAGAACTGTGAAGCTTTACGAGCTTTCTTAAGACCTGGTTTCTTACGTTCTTTCATACGAGGGTCACGAGTTAATAGACCTGCTGCTTTAAGAACGCCACGGAAATCTGGATCAACTTGTAATAATGCACGTGCAATACCATGACGGATTGCGCCAGCTTGTCCAGTAAATCCTCCACCTTGTACATTTACTAAAATATCATATGTACCTTCAGTTTCTGTAACTGCTAAAGGTTGTTTGATTACTTCGTGTAAATGTGCGAATGGAATGTATTCTTCAATATCTTTTTTGTTAACAACGATTTTACCTGTACCTGGTAATAAACGTACACGTGCCGAAGATGTTTTACGACGACCTGTACCCATGTATTGTGCTTCTGCCAAAGTACTTACCTCCTTAAATTAATGGATGAATATCTAAAAGTTCTGGTTGTTGTGCTTCGTGTTTGTGAGTTTCGCCCGCGTAAACGTGTAATTTACGGAACATATCACGGCCTAAACGGTTCTTAGGTAACATACCTTTGATTGATAATTCAATTAAACGTTCAGGTTTGTTTGCACGCATATCTCCAGCAGAAGTTGCTTTAATTCCACCAGGATGATTTGAGTGACGGTAATAAATTTTATCCGTAGCTTTTTTACCTGTTAATTTAATTTTTTCTGCATTGATAACAATTACATTATCTCCTGTATCTACATGAGGTGTAAATGTTGGTTTATTTTTTCCACGTAAGATGCTTGCCACAACAGCAGATAAACGTCCCAAAGGCACGTCAGTTGCGTCGACAACATACCATTTACGTTCAATTTCACTTGCTTTAGCCATATAAGTAGTACGCATGTTTTTTCCTCCAATATTTATATCTGTTTGTACACAATTGAGTTTCCGGGGCTCCATCGTGGGGCAAACAATACCGTTAACTATGATACGCTATCCACCACGATAAGTCAACCGTTTTTGGCGACAAATCACTCATTATGCACATTTTTATCTTCTGTCATTTATACCTATTAATCATTCATTTTATAACTAAAAATGATCTAATTACTTGATTCATTTGTTTCATCTATTGCATCATACCATACTTTTTCTAAATATAAACCATGCGCTGGGGCAGTTGGTCCTGCTTCATTGCGATCTTCTACAAATAACAACCGTTCTAACTCATCAATTGGCTTCATTCCATCACCAATTTGAATCGCTGTGCCAACTAAAATACGAATCATATTATACAAAAAACCATTGCCTTCAAAGATAAATTCAATTTCTTTTGATGAAACGTATTCAACACTTGCTCGATAAACCGTTCGCACTTTATTCTCTTTATCTGTTTTTGTAGAGCAAAAGCTTGTAAAATCATGTGTACCGACAATTACATCTAACGCTTCTTGCATACGTGCAATGTCTGTTCGGTAGGGATGATGCCATTGATATAATCGTTCAAACGGTGTCATCACATCAGCTAGCGATACTTTGTAACGATATCGTTTACGTTTGGCGTGATATTGTGCATTAAATGTCGGCGCAACAAACTTTGCGTCTAATACACGAATATCCTCTGGTAAGAGGCTATTTAAAGCCCGCTGCATGTTTTTAGGTGGGATTGCTGCCGGATAGTCAAAGTGAATCACTTGTCCCAGAGCGTGGACACCAGAGTCTGTCCGTCCCGATCCAAATACGGCAATTTTTCTACCTTTTGCCATTTTAGCCAATGTCCACTCTAAAGCAGCTTGAATACTCGGTCCATTTGGCTGCACTTGAAAGCCAACGTAGTTTGTTCCATCATAACTAATTGTTAATTTATATCGTTGCCACTGCTCATCTGAATGTTTTGCTATTTGTTTAGTTTGTTCTACTGCTTCTGCTGTTGGTGTCATTGTCATCACAGATTGCGTACTCTTTACCATTGTCTCAACCCCAATAATGACGCAAGTAATATCATAAAAGCTATCGCCGCAAACATGTCACGTTTTTGATACGTTAACACGCGATATTTCGTCCGATTTTCACTTCCTTGATAACCTCGTGCTTCCATCGCAATGGCTAAATCTTCTGCACGGTTAAACGAGCTAATAAATAACGGAACTAAGATAGGAATAATTGATTTCATTTTTTCAATCAAATGTCCTTCACCAAATTCAACCCCACGTGATTTTTGAGCGTTCATAATTTTTTGCGCTTCGTCCATTAGTGTTGGAACAAATCGTAATGCAATTGACAGCATTAATGCCAATTCATGCACTGGAAATTTAAACACTTTTAAAGGTTTTAAAATTGATTCAATTGCATCAGCAATCATCAGCGGCGGTGTAGTTAATGTCATTAATGTCGACATGAAAATGATTAAAATAAAGCGACAGAAAATAAATATCCCATTAGTTAACCCATAGTCCGTTACTGTCATCCAGCCGAAACGAAAATATGGTGTCCCACCTTGTGTAAAGAAGATTTGTAATAGCACTGTAAATGTTATCAACCAAATTAATGGTCGAACACCGCGTAAAAAGAATCCAAATGGAATTTTTGAAAGAATAAGGCTAATCACAATAAATGAAAAAGCGGCTAAATACGTTTGCCAATTATTCGCCAAAAATATAATCATAATAAAGAAGAAACTGCCCATGAGTTTCGTTCGTGGATCGAGTCGATGTATGAAAGAGTCGCCTTTTAAATAGCGACCAAATATAAATCGATCAAGCATGCGCCTCTCCTCCTTTAAGTTGGTTAACGATTGCATCGGCTAATTCAGCTAGTGTTAATGGTAAATAATCGCTTTCCACTATATCTTGTCTGTTTGCCTGGTACGTTCGATAAAACTTGAGTGACCAAGGTAAATCTAATTGTTTATCACGTAACCAATCTAATGATTGAAAGAGTTCTTTAGGATGTCCACTACGTACAACACGACCATTTTCTAAAACAATTGCATGATTGCTGTATTGTGCGACGTCTTCCATTTGATGCGTTACTAAAACGATGGTCATCTTCTCTTCTTTGTTCAATTTATAGAATAGTTCCATCATTTCTTTGGCACCTTTAGGATCCAGACCAGCTGTCGGCTCATCTAGAACTAGAACGCTTGGTTCCATCGCTAGAACACCTGCAATCGCTACACGACGCATTTGGCCCCCTGAGAGGTCAAATGGTGAACGATCAAATAATTCTTCCGGTAAATTAACTAAACGCATCATACGTCTCGCAATTGCCTCTGCTTCTTCATTCGTTTTCCCAAAATTTTTTGGTCCAAAAGCAATATCTAAGCCAACTGTTTCTTCAAATAATTGAGCTTCTGGAAACTGAAAAACGACGCCTACTTCTTGACGGAGAGGTTTTAACCCTTTTAAAGATGATTCTGGTGTAATCGTTGTATCACCAATTTTTACAGTCCCTGCAGATGGCTTCACTAATCCATTTAAATGCTGTAATAACGTCGACTTACCACTACCCGTATGGCCGACAATCGCTGTATATGATCCATCTGGTATTTTTAGGCTAATATCAAATAATGCGGGTTGTTCAAAAGGAGTCCCTGCTTGATACTTAAAATCTACATTTATAAATTCAATTTCCATAAGTAATCCAGTAACCTCTCTTCCGTCATATATTCATTCGGAATGTCTACACCTTTTTTTATAAGAAGACGTTTTAAGCGTTCCACATTTGGTAATGATAATCCGTGGTCGATTAATTCACTTTGACTCTCAAAAATTTCACTAGGAGGTCCTTCTTTTAAAATTCTTCCTTTATTCAATAAAATAATGCGATCGGCTAAGGCAGCTTCATCAATATCGTGGGTAATCGACATAACCGTTAAATCATGTTCTTTTTTTAATTCGGAAATCGTGCGTATCACTTCTTTTCGTCCTAGAGGATCTAGCATACTAGTTGCTTCATCCAAAATAATGAGTTGAGGAGTTAAAGCAATGACGCCTGCAAGGGCCACACGTTGCTTTTGCCCGCCAGATAATCGTGCAGGCTCTTTTGTCTTAAAAGCACTCATCCCTACACGCTGAATCGCTTCATCCACACGTTGAAGCATTTCATCATACGCCACACCTGCATTTTCTAAACCAAAAGCCACATCGTCTTCAACTGTTGTTCCAACGAACTGATTATCAGGATTTTGAAAAACCATACCTACTTTGCTACGTATTTCCCATACTGTATCAGGGCCTAACTCCAATCCATCAACAACAACTTTCCCACTTTGCGGAACAATTAAACCGGTAATCATTTTTGCTAATGTTGATTTACCACTTCCATTATGTCCGATAATTGCAAGCCATTCGCCTGTATGAATAGATAAATTAATCTGATCTAATATTTTAGGTTCATCTGGTTCATATTGAAAAGATAAATCTTGAATTTCAACAAGTGCCATCTTAAAACCTCCTCTGTTATTATCTTCTTCACTTTACTATAAAATATTCTAAACTGCACTTCTTTTTACTCATTTCAATCACTCGCCTCTAATCTTATAAAGATCACAGGCCAATCTTGATTTTGTGTAAAAAAAAAGCACAATCCAAAGATGAATGGTCGCCAAGCTGTTTAGCTTGGCGACATTGAGCTAGACTAAAAGGAATATCCTTCATCATCGTAACACTCATCCATACATTGAAAAGTGATTATAGTCTTGTTATTTAACAAGTTCAATAATTACCATTGGAGCTCCGTCACCTTTACGTTCTCCTAATTTCAAAATACGTGTATAACCACCTTGACGATCTGTATAGCGTTCTGCTAATTCGCCAAATAATTTTTGTAATGCAGTTTCTACAACGATTTTATCATTTTCTTCACGAACATCTGCAACTTCATTACGAATGAAAGCAGCAGCTTGACGACGGTTAGCTAATGAACCTTTTTTACCTAAAGTAATCATTTTTTCTGTCGTTGAACGGATTTCTTTTGCGCGCGCTTCAGTTGTTTGAATACGCTCATTGATGATTAAATCAGTTGTTAAGTCGCGTAACAATGCTTTACGTTGTGAGCTTGTACGACCTAGTTTCCGATATGCCATTTATCGTAACGCCTCCTTTACTAATCTTCTTGACGTAGTGATAAGTCAAGATCAACTAATTTTGCTTTTACTTCATCGAGTGATTTACGTCCTAAGTTACGAACTTTCATCATCTCTGCTTCTGATTTGTTTGTTAATTCTTGCACCGTATTAATCCCTGCACGTTTTAAGCAGTTGTAAGAACGTACAGAAAGGTCTAATTCTTCAATCGTCATTTCTAACATTTTCTCTTTTTGAGTTTCTTCTTTTTCTACCATGATTTCAGCTTTACGAGCTTCATCAGTTAGATTAACAAAAACGTCTAAATGAGCTGTTAAAATTTTTGCCGATAAAGAAATAGCTTCTTCCGGTGAGATGGATCCATCAGTCCAAACGTCTAACGTTAATTTATCGTAGACATCTTTACGGCCCATTCTAGTTTTTTCAACTTGGTAGTTGACTTTATGAACAGGTGTGTAAATTGAATCAATTGGGATAACACCAATTGGCATGTTCTCATGTTTGTTTTGCTCTGAACGAACATAACCTCGGCCGTTTTTTGCATTCATCGTCATATGGAGATGATGACCAGCTGCTAAAGTACAGATGTAATGTTCCGGATTTAAAATTTCGACATCGCCTGAATAGCTAATGTCACCCGCAGTAATCACTTTAGGTCCAGTAATATCTAATTCCAAAACAGTATTATCTTCATTAGCTTTCTTTAAGGTCACTTGTTTTAAGTTCAAAATTAACGAACTAACATCTTCTACAACGCCTTCGATAGTTGTAAATTCATGTAATACTCCGTCAATTTGAATATCTGTAATTGCAAATCCAGGGAGTGATGATAACAGAATCCGACGCAATGAGTTGCCTAAAGTTGTCCCATAACCACGTTCTAACGGTTGCACGACAAATTTTCCAAACTTTAGATCCTCACTGATCTCAATCGTTTCAATGACTGGTTTTTCAATTTCGATCATTATGCCATACCCCTTTCAATACGTACCAATTAAAAATTGGATTAAACACGACGACGTTTTGGTGGTCGAGCTCCGTTGTGAGGGATTGGTGTAACATCGCGAATTGCAGTTACTTCTAATCCAGTAGCTTGTAATGAACGAATTGCTGCTTCACGTCCACTACCAGGTCCTTTAACAGACACTTCAACGGTTTTCATACCATGTTCCATAGAGCCTTTTGCTGCAGTTTCAGCTGCTAATTGCGCTGCAAATGGTGTTGATTTTTTTGATCCGCGGAAACCTAAAGCTCCAGCACTAGACCATGAAATAGCGTTTCCGTTAACATCTGTAATCATGACAATAGTGTTATTGAATGTTGAACGAATGTGTGCTACACCGCTCTCAATATTTTTTTTAACACGACGTTTGCGTGATACTTTTCTCTTAGCCAAGTACGTTACCTCCTAACTGACTTTATTTTTTCTTACCAGCGATTGCTTTAGCTGGGCCTTTACGAGTACGTGCATTATTTTTAGAATTTTGACCACGAACTGGTAAATTGTGACGATGACGAGAACCACGGTATGAACCGATCTCTTGTAGACGTTTGATGTCCATACTTACTTCACGACGTAAGTCACCTTCAATTTTAAGTTTGTCAACTTCTTTACGAATACGGTCTAACTCATCATTCGTTAAATCACGAACACGAGTATCTTGTGAAACTTCTGCGTCTTCTAAAATCTTAACCGCTGTAGTTTTACCAATACCGTAAATGTAGGTTAACGAGATTACTACACGTTTGTCACGTGGAATGTCTATACCTGCAATACGAGCCATTAACTCGACACCTCCTTATATTATCCTTGACGTTGTTTATGTTTTGGATTGCTGCAAATTACCATAACTTTACCGTTACGTTTAATTAATTTACATTTCTCACAAATTGGTTTTACACTTGCTCTAACTTTCATGGGTTTCCCTCCTTATAAAATAGGAATCCGATTACTTAAAGCGATATGTGATACGCCCGCGACTTAAATCATATGGTGATAATTCAACAGTCACTTTGTCACCTGGTAAAATTTTAATGTAATGCATACGGATTTTTCCAGAGACGTGGGCTAAAATTTCGTGTCCATTTTCTAGCTCTACTTTAAACATCGCATTAGGCAATGTTTCAGTAATCGTTCCTTCTACTTCAATGACATCTTCTTTTGCCAAAGTCTTTACCCTCCTCATTTTTGTCGGTGAAAAGGTTTAATGATTAACTTCCTAATTATAACGTATTATATACGTCATATCAAGGTTTGTGCTACTTCATGTTATTCAAAATCGATTCAATATTTTTAAATACATCATCGATATCTTGTCCACCATCAACTGTATTTAAGATTCCTTTTTCACGGTAGAAATCAATAATTGGAGCTGATTGTTTTAAATTAACTTCAATTCGATTCTTAACTGTTTCTGGCTTATCGTCTTCACGTTGATAAAAGTCAGTACCTCCACAATTATCGCAAACACCTTCAACAGTTGGTGGGTTAAAAATCTTGTGATACGTTGCGCCACAATTTCGACAAATAAATCGTCCAGTTAAGCGTTCCATTAAGATTGAAGGATCAACATCAACGTTAATCACTGTATCTAATGAACGACCTAATTCAGATAAGATATTTTCGAGTGCATCTGCTTGTTCAATCGTTCTAGGATAGCCATCAAGTAAGAAACCATTCTTCGTGTCGTCTTGTGCTAATCGTTCTTTAACGACGCCATTCGTTACACTGTCCGGAACAAGATCTCCACGATCCATATAGCTCTTCGCTTCTAATCCCATCGGTGTTTCATTCTTGATTGCATTTCTAAACATATCTCCAGTAGAAATATGTGGTATGTTGAACGTTGATACAATACGTTCTGCTTGTGTCCCTTTACCAGCACCTGGTAAACCAACAATAATCGTATTCACAATTTTTCCTCCTCATGAAGTGTTATTATTCGATAAAACCTTTATACTTACGAGTTAACATACGTCCTTCGATTTGTCTTGCTGCTTCAAGAGCAACCCCAACAACAATTAAAAGACTTGTTCCACCCATCCGAATTTCTGGAGGCAATGACCATAAGCTCGAAGCTATCATCGGTAATAACGAAATGACTCCTAAATACAAAGCCCCTATCGTACTTAAACGCATGAGCAGTCCAGATAAATACTTTTCAGTTTCACGTCCAGGGCGAACATTAACAATGTATCCCCCTTGCTTTTGTAAGTTTTCAGCAACCTTTTCAGGATTAACTTGAACAAACGCATAGAAATATGTAAAGACAACAATTAATAATGTGTAAAGTACCATTCCGGCAGGTTCACGTAAATTAAAGATTGTTGTAAATACTTTGTACCATGCTTGATCGCCAAGTTTATACTCGAACAATCCTAAGATTGTTACAGGTGCTGTTAGAAAACTTGAAGCAAAGATAACTGGAATAACCCCTGCTGAGTTAATTTTTAATGGTAACCAGCTAGTTTCATGCGAGCCAGTAGCTCGTTTTGAATACTGAATTGGCAAACGACGCTGTGCTGTTTCCATCGTCACTACAAAAATAACAATTAGTAACATCGCTAATATCAAACCAACTGTAAATCCAACGTTACTTAAGTTTTCAGTTAGTTTAACACCTTTAAAGTACTCTTGATAAAATTTGTATACACCTTGTGGAAGACGAGCAACGATCCCACCAAAAATTAAAATCGATACACCATTTCCGATACCATGAACAGTAATCATATCACCTATCCAAGTTAAGAACATTGTTCCGGCTGTTAATACTAATGAAATCATTAAGTATGTCCGGATACCTGGATTTTCAATCAAACCGAACTGTGATAAGTGGTTAAACCCTACAGATAACCCGATTGATTGAACAAAAGCTATTACTATAGTAGCATAGCGTGTCGCTTGATTTAACTTACGACGACCAACTTCACCTTGTTTAGACCATTCAACAAAACGTGGAACAATATCCATCTGTAATAACTGAATGACAATTGATGAAGTGATGTATGGAGAAACACCCATAGCAAATACTGAGTATTGACTTAGAGCGCCTCCACCAAAAGTATTTAATAAGCCAAAAAGCCCTTGACTTGCAATGGCTTTAATTGCTGCCGCGTTCACACCTGGAACTGTAAGTAAGCTCCCAAGTCTAAAGACAAGTAACATCATCAATGTAAAGAATATACGTTGACGAATGTCTTTAATTTGAAAAGCATTTTTCAGCAGTTTGAACATTAGATCACCTCTACTGTTCCACCGGCTGCCTCAATTGCTGCTTTAGCAGATTGACTGAATTTGTGAGCTTGAACTGTTAATTTACGCTCTAATTTGCCGTTACCTAAAATTTTGATGCCGTTTAATTCTTTTTTAACAAGACCAGCTTCAACTAGAGTAACTGGAGCAATTGTTGCACCGTCTTCAAAACGATTTAAATCAGTTAAGTTAACGATAGCATACTCTTTACGGTTGATATTAGTGAATCCACGTTTTGGTAAACGTTGGAATAGAGGTAATTGTCCCCCTTCAAATCCTAACCGTACGCCACCACCTGAGCGGGCTTTTTGTCCTTTATGACCACGGCCTGATGTTTTACCATTTCCTGACCCTTGTCCACGACCTACACGGTTGCGAGTTGAACGAGATCCAACGTTAGGTTTTAATTCATGTAATTTCACGTTCGCACCTCCTTAATGTTTTAAATTAAACTTCCTCAACTGTTACTAAATGACTAATTGTATTAATCATACCTTTAACAGCATCATTTTGTGGTTTAACAACTTCTGAGTTTACTTTACGTAAACCTAATGCATAAGCTGTTTTAATTTGATTTTGAGGACGTCCAATTAAGCTTTTTACTAATTTTACTTTATATTCAGCCATTATCTTTGTCCTCCTTAGTTTAGAATTTCTTCAACTGTTTTGCCACGTAATGCAGCTACTTCTTCAACAGTTTTTAATTGTTTTAGTCCAGCAATTGTTGAACGTACTACGTTAATTGGAGTTTTTGATCCAAGTGATTTAGATGTGATATCAGCAATACCTGCTAATTCAACAACAGCACGTACAACTCCACCAGCGGATACTCCAGAACCGGCTACAGCTGGTTTTAACATAACGTTACCACCTGAGAAAATACCTGTTACTTCATGCGGAATAGTTGATCCAACCATTGGCACTTTAATTAAGTTATTTTTTGCGTCTTCGATTGCTTTACGGATTGCTTCTGGAACTTCTTGAGCTTTACCAGTACCAAATCCAACGTGTCCATTACGGTCACCAACAACTACTAAAGCCGCAAAACGTAAACGACGTCCACCTTTTACAACTTTTGTGACACGGTTAATGGCAACAACACGATCTTCTAACTCTAAATTTTTAGAATCGATAAAAGTCATCTGGATGTTTCCCTCCTTTTCTTAAAAGTCTAATCCATGTTCACGTGCTGCTTCTGCTAAAGCTTTAACACGTCCATGATATAAGTAACCTCCGCGGTCGAACACGACTACTTTGTGGCCTGCTTCAATTGCTCGTTTAGCAACTAATTCTCCAACTTTTTGTGCTTGTTCAACTTTGGTACCTTCTGAAACTTCTTTATCAAGAGTAGAGGCACTTGCTAGCGTCACACCCGCTACGTCATCAATCAATTGAGCGTAGATGTTTTTGTTTGAGCGGAATACATTTAAGCGTGGGCGCTCAGCAGTACCAGAAATATGACGACGCACACGAGCGTGGCGTTTTTGACGTAATTTATTTTTGTCTGGTTTTGAAATCACAATTTTCACCTCTTTAACTTTATATCAAATGCAACTATAAGCTGCACGAACTAAAGTGATTTGATAAATTAAATATTAAATTATTCAATATCAATTTAACCAAATCACTAAGATTATTTACCTGTTTTACCTTCTTTACGGATAACATATTCATCTGTATAACGAATACCTTTTCCTTTGTAAGGTTCTGGTGGACGAACTGCACGAACTTTCGCACTGAATTCTCCAACTTTATGTTTGTCATAACCTGAAACGATTACTTTAGTATTTGAAGGAACTTCGATTAAAAGACCTTCTGGAATTGAAAATTCTACTGGATGGCTGTAACCAACGTTTAATACTAGTGTTGATCCTTGCAATTGCGCACGGTAACCAACCCCGATTAAATCTAATTCTTTTTTGAATCCTTCAGTTACACCAATTACCATGTTGTTGATTAATGCACGAGTAGTTCCGTGTAATGCACGAGTTGTTTTATTTTCGTCGTGACGTGTTACAGAGATAATGTTATCGTTCATTTCAACTGTTAAGCTTGGTGAGTATGTGTAAGATAATTCACCTTTTGGTCCTTTTACTTGTACTTCGTTGTTGTCGATTTTCACTTCAACATTGCTTGGTACTTCTATTATCATTTTTCCAATACGACTCACTCTATTGCACCTCCTTATGAATTACCATACGTAAGCGAGCACTTCGCCGCCAACATTTTTTTGACGTGCTTCTTTATCGGTAATTACACCTTCTGATGTCGAGATGATTGCAATTCCTAAACCATTTAATACTTTAGGAATCTCATCGCGCTTTGCATAAACACGTAAACCTGGTTTAGAAATACGTTTTAAGCCTGTGATTACACGTTCATTGTCTTTAGTATATTTTAAGAAGACGCGCATAACGTTTTGTTTGTCATCTTCTACAATTTCATAATTTTTAATAAAACCTTCGCGTTTTAAAATATCAGCAACCGCAATTTTCATGTTTGAGCTTGGAACTTCTAACGAAGCGTGGCGAACCATGTTTGCGTTACGAATACGTGTTAAGAAATCCGCGATTGGATCTGTCATCACCATTAACGATTACCTCCTTGTTTGTTTTTTTACCAGCTAGCCTTTTTAAGTCCCGGAATTTGTCCTTTATAGGCAAGTTCACGTAAACAGATACGGCATAGTTTGAATTTACGATATACTGAATGTGGACGTCCACAACGTTCACAACGAGTATATTCTTGGACTTTGAATTTTTTTGGTTTATGGTTTTTTTCAACCATTGATTTTTTAGCCAATCTACTCGCCTCCTTTGATTATTTTTGGAATGGCATTCCAAGTTGTAGTAATAGTTCTTTGGCTTCTTCATCAGTGTTTGCTGATGTAACGATTACGATATCCATACCACGAACTTTATCTACATCATCATAAGAGATTTCTGGGAAGATTAATTGTTCCTTGATTCCCAATGTGTAGTTTCCACGGCCGTCGAAAGATTTTTTAGAAATTCCACGGAAGTCGCGCACACGTGGTAGTGATACTGTAACTAATTTGTCTAAGAAGTCATACATTCTTTCGCCACGTAATGTAACTTTCGTTCCAATCGGCATACCTTCACGTAAACGGAAACCTGCGATTGATTTCTTAGCTGTTGTTACAACAGGCTTTTGACCTGAAATTAATGTCAATTCGTTAACAGCCTTTTCTAAGTTTTTCGCGTTACTTACGGCATCACCAACACCCATGTTGATCACGATTTTTTCAACTTTAGGGGCTTGCATGATACTTGTGTAACCAAATTTCTCAATTAATGATGGAACAACAGTTTTGTTATATTTTTCTTGTAAACGATTCATTGATTAAGTGGCCTCCTTTCAGAATTATTTATCGATTGTTTCGCCCGTTTTTTTACTATAGCGGACAAGCTTGCCGTTTTCTTCACGTTTACCAGTACGAGTTGCATCCCCAGTAGCTGGATCAATTAGCATAACGTTTGATACGTGAATTGGCATTTCAATTTCTTTGATTCCACCAACTTGGTCGGCTTGTGTTGGACGTGAGTGTTTTTTAGCAATGTTAATTCCTTCAACAACTACACGTTCTTTCTTTGGTAAAGATTTAGTAATAATACCTTCTTTACCTTTGTCTTTTCCTGCGATTACTCTAACTTTATCGCCAGTTTTTACATGCATGAATAGGCACCTCCTTCGTTCTATAGTACTTCTGGAGCTAGTGAAACAATTTTCATATAGTTATTATCGCGTAATTCGCGGGCAACTGGTCCGAAGATACGTGTTCCACGTGGGCTCTTGTCATCTCGAATTATTACACATGCATTCTCATCAAAGCGAATGTATGAACCATCTGGACGGTGTGTTCCTTTTTTAGTACGGACAATTACCGCTTTAACAACATCACCTTTTTTAACAACTCCACCAGGTGTTGCATGTTTAACAGTTGCTACGATCACATCACCAATTCCTGCTGTTTTGCGTCCTGAGCCGCCTAATACTTTAATTGTTAATACTTCACGTGCACCTGAGTTATCAGCTACTTTTAATCGTGTTTCTGATTGGATCACGGTTAGTTCCTCCTTCCTTGAAGTTTCTAAATTAGATAATTACTGATTCTTCAACGATTTCGACTAAACGGAAATTTTTTGTAGCTGAAAGCTTACGAGTTTCCATAATGCGGACGATATCGCCTAATTTTGCAGAATTATTTTCATCATGTGCTTTAAAACGTTTTGAGTATTTCACACGTTTACCGTATGTAGAATGGCTTTTGTATGTGTCTACAGATACAACGATTGTTTTATCCATTTTGTCACTTACTACGCGGCCTTGGTAAACTTTACGTTGATTGCGTTCGTTTGACATTAGATTTCCCTCCTTTATCGATTGTTATTTAGACAATTCTTGTTGACGTAAGACAGTTTTAATACGTGCAATCGATTTGCGGACTTCTCTAATACGAGTTGTATTTTCTAATTGTCCAGTAGCCAATTGGAAACGAAGATTGAATAATTCTTCTTTGAACTCTTTTTCTTTTGCAATCATTTCTTCAGTGGATAATTCTCTAATATCTTTAGCCTTCATTCGATTCACCACCATTTTCATCACGTTTTACGAATTTCGCTTTAACTGGCAATTTATGCATAGCTAAACGCAACGCTTCACGTGCCACTTCTTCGGAAACTCCGCCGATTTCGAACATAATTTTTCCACGTTTTACTGGTGCAACCCAGCCTTCAGGAGCCCCTTTACCAGAACCCATACGAACACCGATTGCTTTTGCTGTATATGATTTGTGAGGGAAGATTTTAATCCATACTTTCCCACCACGTTTCATGTAACGAGTCATTGCGATACGAGCTGCTTCAATTTGACGGTTTGTAATCCATTTTGATTCAAGAGCTTGTAATCCATATTGACCAAATGCTACTTCTGTTCCACCTTTTGCTTCACCGCGCATTTTACCACGGAATACACGACGGTGTTTTACACGTTTCGGTACTAACATTGATTATTTCCCTCCTTCCTTATTAGTTCTAGTTGGGAGTACTTCACCACGATAGATCCAAGTTTTAACACCTAATTTACCGTAAGTTGTATCTGCTTCTTCCCAAGCGTAATCAATATCTGCACGTAATGTATGCAATGGAACTGTTCCTTCTGAATATGATTCAGAACGTGCCATATCTGCACCATTTAAACGGCCTGATACTTGTGTTTTAATTCCTTTCGCTCCTGCGCGCATTGTACGTTGAATTGCTTGTTTTTGAGCACGACGGAATGCGACACGGTTTTCTAACTGTTGTGCAATTGATTCAGCTACTAATTTTGCATCTAAATCAGGTTTTTTGATTTCTACGATGTTGATGTGTACTTTTTTACCAGTTAATTGGTTTAAAGATACACGTAGCTTGTCAACTTCTGATCCACCTTTACCAATCACCATACCAGGTTTAGCAGTGTGGATTGATACATTGATGCGCTTTGCAGCACGTTCAATTTCAATGGTAGATACAGATGCATCTTTTAGCGTTTTGCTAATAAAATCACGAATCTTTAAATCTTCATGTAAGTAATCGGCATATTGTTTGTCAGCATACCATTTAGCATCCCAATCACGAATAATGCCAATACGCATACCAATTGGATTAATCTTTTGACCCACTGATTATCCCTCCTTAGTTTCTGATACCACTACTGTAATGTGGCTTGTACGTTTCATAATTGGTGAAGCTGATCCTTGAGCGCGTGGACGGAAACGTTTCATTGTTGGTCCTTCGTTCACGAATACTTCACTTACTACTAGACTGTTTGCGTCTAAATCATAGTTGTGTTCAGCGTTAGCAATTGCAGATAAAAGTACTTTTTCAACTGCTAAATTTGCGCCTCTTTGTGTGTTTTTTAAAATTGCAATAGCTTCTCCGACTTTTTTACCTCGGATTAAGTCGATTACTAAACGAACTTTACGAGGTGCGATTCGGACAGTTTTTGCAATAGCTTTTGCGCTAGTAATGCGTTCTGCCATTCTCTCTTCCTCCTCGTTATCTTACTTTCGTTTTCTTATCGTCGCCAGAGTGGCCACGGAAAGTTCTTGTAGGTGCGAATTCACCTAATTTATGTCCAACCATATCTTCTTGAATGTATACTGGAACATGTTTTCTACCATCATAAACTGCAATTGTCTGTCCAACGAAGTTAGGGAAAATTGTTGAACGACGTGACCAAGTTTTAATAACTACTTTACGGTCACTTTTGTTTGCTTCTTCCACTTTTTTCATTAAGTGGGCATCGACGAAAGGTCCTTTTTTCAAACTACGACTCACGTTTAGTCCTCCTTCCAAAATCTACTTAGGAATTAATTATTTCTTACGACCACGAACAATCAATTTATTAGATTGCGCTTTGCCATTTCTTGTCTTCACGCCACGAGTTTTCTTGCCCCATGGTGACATTGGGCTTGGACGTCCGATTGGTGCGCGTCCTTCACCACCACCGTGTGGGTGATCGTTAGGGTTCATTACAGAACCACGAACAGTTGGGCGTTTACGCATCCAACGTGAGCGACCTGCTTTACCAATGTTTACTAATTCATGTTGTTCATTACCAACTGTACCAACTGTTGCACGGCAAGTTGAAAGAATCATACGTACTTCACCTGAGTTCAAGCGAACTAAAGTATATTTACCTTCGTTACCTAAAACTTGTGCACTAGTTCCAGCAGAACGAATTAATTGTCCACCTTTACCTGGCTTAGTTTCGATATTGTGGATAACAGTACCGTCTGGCATGTTACCTAATGGTAAAGTATTACCTACTTTGATATCAGCATTTTCACCTGATTCAATTTTTTGTCCAACTTTTAAGCCTTTTGGTGCAATAATGTAAGTTTTAATACCATCTTCATAATGGATTAACGCAATATTTGCACTACGGTTTGGATCGTACTCAATTGCTGCTACTTTTCCAAGCACTCCATCTTTATTACGTTTAAAGTCAATCATACGATATGCACGTTTGTGTCCGCCACCTTGATGACGTACTGTAATTTTACCTTGACCGTTACGTCCGGCATTATTTTTAAATGACTTTAATAATGTTTTTTCAGGAGTTGTTTTAGTAATTTCACTAAAATCATATCCGGTCATGTTACGACGACCATTTGTGGTCGGTCTATATTTTTTAATCGCCACGTATTGTCCCTCCTATATAAGTAGTCTCTTCACTTGAATATCTAGTCTTTTGACTAATTATTCTTCATTAAATAATTCGATGTTTTTTGAATCTGCTGTTAATTTAACTATCGCTTTACGACGTTTCTTTGTATAACCTTGGTGACGTCCCATGCGTTTTAATTTTCCGCGAACGTTCATGATGTTAACTTTTTCTACTTTTACACCGAAGATTTCTTCAATCGCTTTTTTAACATGTGTTTTTGTTGCGCGAACATCTACTTCAAATGTGTATTTTTTGTCGTCCATCATGTGCATTGACGCTTCAGTAATAACTGGACGTTTAATGATATCATAACTATTCATTATTTAAGTCCTCCCTCTACAGCTTCTAGAGCTTCTTTTGTGAAGACTAATACGTCAGCATAAACTACATCTAATACATTCACACCAGTTGGTGAAACAATCATTACATTCGGTAAGTTACGAGCTGATAATGCTACTTCTTCATTACCTTCTTCAAGAACTAATAAAACTTTCTTGTTCACGTTTAAATTGTTTAACATTGTGTTGAATTCTTTAGTACTTGGTTTGTCATATGCTAACTTATCAATCACAATCATGCCTTCGTTTTGCGCTTTATCTGATAACACGGATTTAAGTGCTAAACGACGTGCTTTTCTGTTCATTTTTTGTTTGTATGAGCGAGGTGTTGGTCCAAATACCACTCCACCACCAACCCATTGTGGGCTTCTGATTGAGCCTTGACGTGCACGACCTGTTCCTTTTTGTCTCCAAGGTTTACGTCCACCACCACGAACCGCTGAACGGTTCTTAACGGCATGTGTTCCTTGACGTAATGAAGCACGTTGCATAATAATTGCATCAAATACGACACTTTCATTTGGCACGATGCCAAAAATTTCTTCGTTTAATGTTAATTCGCCGTTTGCTGTTCCATCTTGCTTAAATACATTCACTTTAACCATACGTATTATCCTCCTTCCTCAATAAATTATTGGCCTTTAACTGCCGCTTTAATTTCGATTAATGATTTTTTAGATCCAGGTACATTACCTTTAATCAAGATAACGTTACGTTCTGTATCAACACTCACGATTTCTAAGTTTTGGATTGTTACGCGGTTACCACCCATTTGACCTGGTAAGTTTTTGCCTTTAAATACTTTAGAAGCATCTGAAGCCATACCCATTGATCCAGGACGACGATGGAAACGTGAACCGTGGGCCATTGGTCCGCGGCTTTGTCCGTGACGTTTGATAACGCCTTGGAATCCTTTACCTTTTGATGTACCAGTGACGTCAACGATGTCGCCTGCTTGGAAAACATCTACTTTCACTTCTTGTCCTACTTCGTATTCTCCTAGCTCAACACCGTTAATTTCTCGAATGAAGCGCTTAGGAGCCGTGTTTGCTTTTGCTACATGACCTTTTTCTGGTTGGTTGCTCAAAATATTACGTTTGTCTTCGAAACCTAATTGAACAGCTTCATATCCATCTGTTTCAACTGTTTTGACTTGTAAAACAACGTTTGGTGTTGCTTCAACAACTGTTACAGGCACTAATTCACCTGATTCAGTGAAGTATTGAGTCATTCCAACTTTTCTTCCTAAGATTCCTTTTGTCATGGTTACACCTCCATATTTTTATTATAATTTAATTTCAATGTCAACGCCGCTTGGTAAGTCAAGCTTCATTAAGGCATCAACTGTTTTTGGCGTTGGGTTTGAAATGTCGATTAAACGTTTATGTGTACGCATTTCAAACTGCTCGCGACTATCTTTATATTTGTGCGTTGCACGAATTACTGTATATAAAGATCTTTCTGTTGGCAATGGAATTGGTCCAGCTACACCTGCACCTGTTCTCTTTGCTGTTTCTACGATTTTTTCCGCTGATTGATCAAGCGCACGATGCTCGTAAGCTTTTAATCTGATGCGAATCTTTTGTTTTGCCATTTTTTTACCTCCTTCGTCAATTGTCTTTCAATGACTAGCTCCACGCGAATATCCGACACCGCCCACCATGGCAAAGCGTCCGGGCGTGTCGCAACCTCTCGCTTCTCAGCTAACCTTCCCTAATGTTAGGGGGGCGTGCATGTAGGCATAGTTCACCGCAGCACTCTTACCATTATACATACATCATTTAATTAGTTCAACCTTTTTTTATTGTTTTAGCAAGGTTTTTTTGATTTTTTTCTCTTAATTTTATTGTAAGTGTTTTCTGATAGAAAATTGTTTCATTTTTATCACTTTCCTAATATTTCCTTACTATTATTTCAAACAAATCGTGATATGATAGTCATATCTTTCCATTTTATATAGAAAAGAGGAACTTAAACATGACAATTAAATCAAAAATATTTGGACTAACAGCATCTATCGGATTCTTACTATCTTCATTATCGCCTACTATTTTTGCGGATAAGGTAGAAATGTTCACTTATGGCGAATCACTGACTACTAGTCAGTACCAAGAAACTCGAAATTTATTAGGTGTTCCAAAGCAAACAGAGGAAATAAAAGTTCAAATTAATGAATTAAATAGTTTACTCAACGATAATTATCCTTATAATCAAGTGTATTCTTCTACTTATATTACACCGTCTTCTACTAATAACGGAGTTGAAGTAGAAATTGTTACACCTCAAACCATTACCACTATAACACCTACACAGTATCGAAATGCAGCAATTACAGCTGGTGCAACTAACGTTAAAATAAAAGTTGCTAGCGCCGTTCGTGTTGACGGATCTGGTGCACTGGCTGGTGTTTATAAAGCGTTTAAAGCAACTGGGCAAGCTCTTGATCAACAAGCAGTTCAAGTTGCACAAGATGAATTAAATACTTCATCTTCAATTACTCAAGAAAATAAAGATAAACCTGGTTATTCTGATGAACTTTTGAACTCAGCAATCGCAGATATTAAATCAGAAATTGCCGAAAAGAAAAAAGAAGATGGCGAAATAAGTGCCCAAGATATTTCTATCATTATTAATAACACGATTAACAACTACAACTTACAAAATGTTTTAACGGATCAAAATATCGAACAGCTCAATCAATTTATGAATCGCTTCAGTGAGTTAAACTTATCCGCTGAGCAGACAGCCGCATTAAAAAACTTAGGTTCAGACTTAAAATCAAAAGGTGGAGAATTGTTCAATCAAGTTAAAAACAACTTAAGTACTATTGAAGAAAAAGCTAAACAAATTAATCCAGAAGAAGCAAAGGGCTTCTTAAATCAAGTGATTCAATTCATTACCCAGTTGATCAATTCGATTGTTCAGCTTTTTAAATAATTTTTCTTCATATTGGTTGTACATATTAAAAAAATCAAAGATTAATCGCACAAAGTTGTGATCTCTCTTTGATTCTTTTTTTATGCACAAAAAAACTCTCCCAATAAAGGGAGAGTACATCGTCTGATCATTTATTTTATTCAATAAAATTTGAATTAGTCTGTAATTTTAGCTACAACTCCGGCACCAACAGTACGTCCACCTTCACGGATTGAGAATTTTGTTCCTTCTTCAATCGCTACAGGGTGAATTAATTCTACTTGCATTGTAATGTTGTCACCAGGCATAACCATTTCTGTACCTTCTGGTAATTCGATAACACCTGTGATGTCAGTTGTACGGAAGTAGAATTGTGGGCGGTAGTTTGAGAAGAATGGAGTATGACGTCCACCCTCTTCTTTAGTTAACACGTAAACCTCTGCTGAGAATTTTGCGTGTGGTGTGATTGTTCCAGGTTGTGCTAAAACTTGTCCACGTTGGATGTCGTCACGTGTAACACCACGTAATAACGCACCAATGTTATCCCCTGCTTGAGCAAAGTCTAACAATTTACGGAACATTTCAACACCTGTAACTGTTGTTTTGTGAGTTTCTTCGCTGATACCAACGATTTCAACTTCGTCACCAACTTTGATTTGTCCACGTTCAACACGTCCAGTAGCAACAGTACCACGACCAGTAATTGAGAATACGTCCTCGATTGGCATCATGAATGGTTTGTCTGTGTCACGTTCTGGAGTTGGAATGTAAGCATCTACTTCTTCCATCAATGTTAAGATTTTTTCTTCGTATTCTGGTTCGCCTTCTAAAGCTTTAAGAGCTGATCCAGCAACGATAGGAGTGTCATCTCCTGGGAAGTCGTATTCTGATAATAAGTCACGTACTTCCATTTCAACTAATTCTAATAACTCTTCGTCATCAACCATGTCCATTTTGTTTAAGAAAACAACGATGTATGGAACACCAACTTGGCGTGATAATAAGATATGTTCACGTGTTTGAGGCATTGGACCATCAGCTGCAGAAACAACTAAGATCGCGCCGTCCATTTGAGCAGCACCAGTGATCATGTTTTTAACGTAGTCCGCGTGTCCTGGGCAGTCAACGTGAGCATAGTGACGAGTTTCTGTTTCATACTCAACGTGAGATGTGTTGATTGTGATTCCACGTTCGCGTTCTTCTGGAGCTTTATCGATTGAGCTGTAGTCTGAAGCTTCAGCGAAACCTTTTTTAGATAAAACTGTTGTGATAGCAGCTGTTAAAGTTGTTTTACCGTGGTCAACGTGACCAATTGTTCCGATATTTAAATGTGGTTTTGTACGATCGAATTTTGCTTTTGCCATTCTTTAAATTCCTCCTAAGTTTAGGTTGTTTTATTATGCGCTTTTACACGCTTTATTACTTAAATTATACAGACATATATAGCAATTAGTCAACTGTTCCCTTTTTATTATTAGGAAACGTTAATTAATCGTTACCTTTGCCGTGTTTTTCAATAATTTCTTCTTGGATGCTCTTCGGTAAATCAGAGTAGTGGTCAAATTGCATTGTAAACGTTCCACGACCTTGTGTTGAAGAACGTAAAGTAGTTGCATATCCGAACATTTCTGATAAAGGAATCATTGATTTAATGATTTGAGCATTACCACGAGTTGTAGTACCTTCAATTTGTCCACGACGTGCGTTAACATGTCCCATTACATCTCCTAAGTATTCTTCAGGAACTGTAACTTCTACGGCCATGATTGGCTCTAAGATAACTGGTTTAGCTGTCTTAGCTGCTGCACGTAATGCCATTGAAGCTGCCACTTTAAAGGCTGTTTCACTTGAGTCGACATCGTGGTATGATCCGTCATACAACTTAGCTTTAAGGTCAACCATTGGGAATCCAGCTAAGATACCATTTTCCATTGCGTCTTTAAGACCTGCTTCAACTGCTGGAATGTATTCACGAGGAACAACCCCACCGACGATAGCATTTTCAAATTCAAATCCGGCACCTTCTTCGTTAGGTGTAAATTCAACCCAAACATGTCCGTATTGACCTTTACCACCTGATTGACGTACGAATTTACCTTCAGCTTTAGTTGCTGCACGGAATGTTTCACGGTATGAAACTTGAGGCGCGCCAACAGTTGCTTCAACTTTAAATTCACGTCTTAAGCGGTCAACGATGATATCTAAGTGTAACTCACCCATTCCGGCGATGATAACTTCACCAGTTTCTTGGTCAGTTGCTGCACGGAATGTTGGATCTTCTTCTGATAATTTTTGAAGTGCGATACCCATTTTATCTTGGTCAGCTTTTGATTTAGGCTCAATCGCTACTTCGATAACTGGTTCAGGGAATTCCATTGATTCCAAGATAATTGGTGAATCAATTGCACATAATGTGTCCCCTGTTGATGTATCTTTCAAACCAACAGCTGCTGCGATATCTCCTGAAAATACTTCAGGAATTTCAGCACGGTGGTTCGCATGCATTTGTAGGATACGTCCAATACGTTCACGTTTTCCTTTAGTTGCATTTAATACGTATGATCCAGACTCTAATTTCCCTGAATATACACGGAAGAATGTTAAACGACCAACAAATGGGTCTGTCATAACTTTGAAAGCTAACGCACTAAATGGTTCTGAATCATCTGCGTGACGTGCTTCTTCTTCTTCTGTATCAGGTAAGATACCCATAATCGCTGGAATATCAGTTGGAGCTGGTAAGTAGTCAATAACGCCGTCAAGCATTAATTGAACACCTTTGTTTTTGAAGGCTGACCCACAGAATACTGGGTAGAATTTAACATCTAAAGTAGCTTTACGAATAGCAACTTTTAATTGTTCTTCTGTAATTTCTTCGCCTTCTAAGTATGACATCATTAGTTCTTCATCTGTTTCAGCAACAGCTTCAACTAATTTTGTATACCATTCTTCAGCTAATTCTTCGAATTCTGCTGGGATTTCTTCTTCACGGATTTGTGTTCCTAAGTCATCTTCGTAAATGTAAGCTTTCTTATGAACTAAGTCGATAATTCCTGTGAATTGATCTTCCGCACCAATTGGTAATTGTACTGGGAATGCATTTGCTTGTAAACGGTCATGTAATGTATCAACAGAGTACAAGAAGTCTGCCCCAATTTTATCCATTTTGTTAACAAACACGATACGAGGAACACCGTATGTTGTCGCTTGACGCCATACAGTTTCAGTTTGTGGTTCAACACCACTTTGCGCATCCAAGATTGTTACAGCACCATCTAATACACGTAATGAACGTTCTACTTCGACTGTAAAGTCCACGTGTCCTGGTGTATCGATGATATTTACGCGGTAACCTTTCCATTGTGCTGTTGTAGCAGCTGATGTAATTGTAATACCACGTTCTTGTTCTTGCTCCATCCAGTCCATTTGTGCCCCACCATCGTGAGTTTCACCAATTTTGTGGATACGTCCTGTATAGTACAAGATACGCTCTGTACAGGTTGTTTTACCTGCATCAATATGGGCCATGATTCCGATATTACGAGTTTTCTCTAACGTAAATTCTCTTTTTGCCATTGTTGATTGGAACCTCTCTTTCGTTGTTTCGTTTAATACTTTTATTATACACGTATAATGGGTAAGCTTTAAAAATTATTATAGAATAATTTTTATTTATTTTACCATCTGTAATGTGCAAAGGCTTTGTTAGCTTCTGCCATTCTATGTACATCTTCACGTTTCTTAACAGATGCACCTGCGTTGTTCGCTGCATCCATGATTTCACGTGCTAAACGAAGTTCCATTGTTTTTTCACCGCGTAAGCGAGCGAAGTTAACTAACCAACGTAATGCTAAAGTAGTTTGACGTTCTGGACGAACTTCAACTGGTACTTGGTAGTTTGATCCACCAACACGACGAGCTTTAACCTCTAATACAGGTTTTACGTTTTTCATTGCTTCATCAAAAACTTCTGCTGGGTTGTTTCCAGTTTCTTCTTTGATTAATTCGAATGCTGCATATAAAATATTTGAAGCTTTACCACGTTTTCCATCAACCATTAATTGGTTAATTAAGCGAGTAATTAGTTTTGAGTTGTAAATTGGATCTGGTAATACATCGCGTTTTGCGACTGGTCCTTTACGAGGCATCTAAAGCACTCCTTTCATCTGTCTTAATCTTTATTTTTTAGGTTTCTTAGTTCCGTATTTTGAACGACTTTGCATACGTCCATCAACACCTGCAGTATCTAATGCACCACGTACGATATGGTAACGAACCCCTGGTAAATCTTTTACACGTCCACCACGGATAAGTACCACACTATGTTCTTGCAAGTTGTGGCCAATACCTGGGATATATGCGGTAACTTCGATTAAGTTTGATAAACGGACACGCGCATATTTACGTAACGCCGAGTTAGGTTTCTTAGGTGTCATTGTACCCACACGAGTACACACTCCACGTTTTTGAGGAGAGTTTGAATTTGTTTGCGTCTTTTTGAAACTGTTATAGCCTTTGCCTAACGCTGGAGATTTTGATTTTTCCACCGCTGTTTTACGCCCTTTACGGACCAATTGGTTAATTGTAGGCATCTCTGTTCCTCCTTTAAGTCAAATTAGTTAATTAAATAGCTTTTTGCTAGTCCACACATCCAGGCGTGTTATTTTCGCTTATTAAAAAACGACACGCTCTACATGTCAGGATGAGCTCTTATTAAATCAGCACGTCTAAATTAGATTTAGGGATAGAATAAAAGCACCTTAGTTAGATTACCATTGATAGAATAAGTTGTCAAATGATTTCTTGAATATTTTCATCTGTTTTCTTAGTTCTCTATACTTGCCACAAGTCCTTAAAATGATTGATACGTTACTTCTGTTTTATCGTAGTTAAAAAGAACGATTCATGCTCTTTCAAAAAATATAAAAATAAAGCCTGATATAGCTAAAGTTAATTGCCTACATTTATTGAAACATATACAAAAACTGGAGTTAGTAGTCTACTTACTAACTCCAGTTCATTAACGACTAATTTATTCAGCTAAATCGCTAGAATCTTCGTCTGTTTGCTCTTTTTTATTTTTGTCTTGACCTAGTGGCTTCATTGTTGGGAACAACAATACGTCACGAATTGATTGTGAATCCGTTAATAACATAACTAAACGGTCGATTCCAATTCCTAATCCACCTGTTGGCGCTAAACCATACTCCAATGATTCAATAAACTCTTCATCATATGGATGAGCTTCATCATTACCTGCTGATTTTTCTTCAACTTGACTAATGAAACGTTCACGTTGATCGATTGGATCAGTTAACTCAGTAAACGCATTGGCGTATTCATGTTTCATAATGAATAATTCAAAACGATCGGTAAAGCGTGGATCTTCATCATTTGAACGTGCTAACGGCGATACTTCTTTTGGATGACCGTAAACAAAAGTTGGTTCAATCAATGTTTCTTCAACAAATTGTTCGAACGCTTCGTTCACAATATGGCCGTATGTTGCGTGATGCTCTTCAATTTCAATATGATGTTCTTTAGCAATTCGAATCGCTTCTTCATCACTCTTCACATTCCAGAAATCGATACCTGATACTTCTTTAATGATATCAACCATATGAACACGGCGCCATGGCTTACCAATATCTAATGTCACACCATTATAAACAATTTCAGTTGTCCCTAATACACGACGCGCTACTTCTTGGATTAATTCTTCTGTTAAATCCATAATGTCAAAGTAATCTGCATACGCTGTATACACTTCTACTGATGTGAATTCAGGGTTATGTGTTGTATCAATACCTTCATTACGGAAAATGCGTCCAATTTCATAAACGCGTTCCATTCCACCGACAACTAAACGTTTTAAATGCAGTTCGGTTGCAATGCGTAGATACATTTGAATGTCTAAAGCATTATGATGTGTAATAAATGGTCGAGCAGCTGCTCCACCTGCTAGCGTTTGTAAAATAGGTGTTTCAACTTCTAAGTAGCCTAAGTCATCTAAATAATGACGGATTTCAGCAATGATTTTTGAACGCTTCACAAAGCGGTCCATACTTTCATCATTGGCAATTAAATCTAAATAACGTTGACGATAAATTTGTTCCACATTATTTAATCCATGATATTTATCAGGTAATGGGCGAAGCGCTTTTGTTAAATGAACGAATTTATCTGCTTTAACCGATAATTCACCCATATTCGTACGCATTAATGTTCCTTCTACACCAACAATATCACCTAAGTCAGCATGTTTAAATACATCATAATCAAATTCGCCCACTTTATCTTGACGGACATAAATTTGAATTTGAGCTGAACGGTCTTTTAGATGAGCAAAACCCGCTTTTCCTTTTCCACGTTTAGTCATCATTCGTCCTGCAATAGCCACACGAATTTCTTGTTCATCAAATTGCTCTTTTGTTGTTTCTTTATATTTCTCAGCTAAATCTCCTGCTAAATCTGAACGTACAAATCCATTCGAAAAAGGATTAATGCCCTTTTCACGTAACGCATCCATTTTTTCGCGACGTACTTTCAGTTGGTCATTCAATTCTTCTAATACCATCTCGTTTCCTCCTTCGTGTTTAAAAGTTCTATTTCATCATGACATATTTCACGAAAAATTCAAGCTTTTTTCACATCTGATTCAATTTATTCTGTCTAGCGTAAGCGAGATTCAACTTGTTGTACAAATTGATCGATATATTCAATAATTTCTGCTTGTGTACTTGCTTGATTAATGGCTACTTTAGTTTTCGATGCTCTTGGTATGCCTTTTAAATAATAACTCGCAATCTTCCGAAATTCTCGAGTAGCGATTGATTCACCTTTTAGCTGGACTAAACGTTGTAAGTGAAGTTTAGCGATTTCCATTTTTTCTCTCACTGTAACTTCCGGTAAATGTTCACCCGTTTCAAGAAAATGAACCGTTTGGCGAACAAGCCACGGATTCGATAATACACCGCGTCCAATCATTACGCCGTCTACTCCCGCTTCATCCATCATTCGCTTCGCATCTTCCGGCGTTTTAACATCCCCATTGCCTATTAACGGAATACGTTTTAAGGCTTTCTTTACATTTCCCAAAATACGCCAATCTGCTTCACCGTCATACATTTGGACACGTGTTCGTCCATGCATTGCGACAGCACTGGCGCCTGCCGATTCAGCTGCTAATGCATTTTCAACGGCATATAGGTGCTCTAAGTCCCAGCCTGTTCTCATCTTTACAGTTACCGGTAAATTTACTTCTTTAACCACCGCTTCAACCATTTCATGAATTTTATTTGGATCTAGTAGCCACTTTGCTCCCGCTTCAGCCTTAATGACTTTGTTGACCGGACAGCCCATATTAATATCAATAATAGCTGCTTCTGTATGCTCTTCTACATATTTAGCTGCTTCTACTAACGTGTCTTTCGATCCACCCATAATTTGTACAGATAATGGATACTCATTTGGCTCAATATGTAACATATCTAATGTTTTTTCATTACGAAATTGAATGCCCTTGTCACTAATCATTTCACAGACAACTAATCCGGCACCAAACTCTTTAACAGTTACACGAAATGCTGAGTTGCTAATTCCCGCCATTGGAGCTACTACTACCGGATTGGGAACAGTAATATTACCAATTTGAAAACTCATTATTCTTCACCTCGATCCATTTGTTCATTCAGCAATCTTTTTTCTTTAATTGTTTCAATCAGTTGTTCTAAATCTTCTGCTGTATATTGATATTTTTTATTACAAAAATGACAAACCACTTCAGCTCCATTGTCTTCATCAATTAGTTCTTGAATATCTTTTTCACCGATTGACATAAGCCCTTGATTGAAGCGTTCGCGATTGCATGAGCAACGATAGCGAATAGGCTCTGTACTTAATAAATTAACTTGCCCTTCTCCTAAAATACGTTCTAACATATCTTCAGGCGTATCACCAGCTGCCATCATTTCATAAATTTGTGGTAGTTTGGCTAAACGTTCTTCTAACTCTGTAATCGTTTCTTCTGTGGCTCCTGGCATGAGCTGAATCATAAATCCTCCAGCCGAAATAATTGAATCATCTGTATCTACATAAACTGACACACCAATGGCTCCATTTATTTGTTCAGATACAGCCATGTAGTAGGTAAAATCACTACCTAATTCCCCATCGACAATCGGGATTTGTCCACTAAACGGTTCTTTCATTCCTAAATCTTTAATGACTGTAATTGTACCACTTGTTCCGACTACTTTACGAACATCGATTTTCCCTTGTTCATTCGGATCAACTGCAATGTTTGGATGTTGAATATATCCACGGACATCTCCATTACCTAATCCTTCCGTAAAAATCTTGCCACCCAAGCCATCACCTTGCACTTGAATCATTAATCGTTCATCGTTTTTCATGTTCTTACTAAATAGTGCGGTTGCAATTAACGTCCGTCCTAAAGCTGCTGATGAACCGCTCCATAAATCAAACCGTTCTTGTGCTTCTCGGACTGTTTGTGTGGCATCGATACTAAATGCTCGAATCTCTCCATTTTTACTCATTGCTTTTACTAAATAATCTTGCATCATTATCCCTCATTTCATTCTTTATATTTTTCACTATATTTACTTTCATGTCAACTTTTAAGTGTTTTTATTTCACTTTATTCATTCTAACAAACAAAAAAGGTTCTATAATTTATAGGGTTGATGGCCAAAGGCCTCAACTCTATTTTTTATTTTAGGGTACAAAAAAGAACAGATCTCCTGTATATTATAAGCGACCAAACCATAATAAAGGAGAGCTGTTCTGTGACTAAAATTATACCATCTTTACTCGGATTAAACGATAAAAACATCAAAATTAATGACCAAAAATTAACAAAATGTTCAATTAAAGGACGTTTATCTTTTCTATTATCTGGCCAATTAATCGAGCCGATTGATTGTTGCCCGTGTTGTGGAAGCCCTTCTTCAGAATATTCGATTGTTAAAAATGGCA
>NZ_JAGN01000020.1 GCF_000526675.1 Atopobacter phocae ATCC BAA-285 | reverse complement strand
AAAAAACACCTATGGATGAAAAACCATAGGTGCATAAAATTTATTTTTTACCTGTCTACTTGACAGGGAGCAGTTCAGTTATCCCGTTAATCCTTTTTATTTACTCTTCAGATGAATCTGTTTCGTTAGACTCTTCTTTTTCTTTTTTGTCTTCTTCATCTTTTTTGTCATTTTTGGGTGGAGTTGTTAAACGACGCCAAAATGTAGCAACATCGTCACTGTTCATTCCGATAGATAATTCAAATGTCGGTTTAATTGGACCAAAATCTTTTTTAAACAAGTCAGTTGCACTAGCACCGTATACTTGAAAAGTAAATCCGTTGAGAGCGACTGTACCTTCAGCGGTTCCCGTCAATGGGACAACTTTTTCGGTACGAACAGACTCTGGTTGTTTAAAAGATTGGTCCGTAAAGGTATTTGGTTTTGCACGTTCAATTGCATTAGCCAACGCTGCCCAGTAACGCAAGTTCCGTTGACTTTCGTTACCATAACCGTCTGATGCATCAACGAAGTGTGGGGCATGTGTATTGTCATAGCCAATCCAACTTGATAAGGTCACTTGCGGAGATAATCCGATGAACCAAATGTCTTTAAATTGCTCAGAAGTTCCTGTTTTACCAACTATATCATTGGAGAAGGCTAATTGATTCTTCAAACCACTAGCAGTTCCTTCTGAAACGACCGAACGCATCATATCGACGACAATATAGTTAGTTGCTGGATCAAATACGTCCGTCTCTTTTTCTTCGTGTTGATAAATGATATTTCCTTGTCGATCTTCAATGGAATCAATTAAATACATTTCTTTATGTTTACCGTCATTACCAAAAGTAGAAAAAGCACTCGTCTGCTCAGCAACAGTTGGTCCTGTTTTTGTCCCGCCAATTGCGAGCGCTGGATTATGGAATTCTGCTTCATTAATGCCAGTAATACCCATTCGTTTAAAGTAATCATTGACTGCTATATTTTTTTCCATCAATCCCATATATATTTTTGTTGTAGGATTATTTAAACTATTTGTTAAAGCTTTGCGAGCGGTTAAGAACGTATTGGAAATTTGACCACCATAATTGGTTGGTTCCCATATTGTACCATCTTCCTGTGTATACTTAATCGCTGTATCTGCTACGATGGAAGCAGGATATAACAAGTTTTCATTGATTGCTGGGCCATAAACAAGTAGGGGTTTAATAGTAGATCCAGGAGATCGTCGTGTTTGGAACGCATGATCTAATTGATTGTTTTCAAAATCACGGCCAGCAACGAATCCTAAAATACGGCCCGATTTATTTTCGATTAAAACAGATCCTGTTTGAATCGGTGCGGGCTCACTTTCATCTACCCCTGTTTTTTCGTTAACATAATAATCGGTATAAGTAGGACCTAATGAATCAGCTACTTCTTGAGTAGTAGACTGCATTGCATCGTAAATATTTCGATCAATCGTTGTTTTGATTTTTAAACCAGAATTTGCTAATTCCATCTCTACTTCACGATCTAATTCAGCCCATTGCTCATCAGTTAATTCAGATGATTTTAGTTTCTGTTGTTTTATTTTAATCTTTATAAGATGTTCTTTTGTTTCATTTTTAATAGCTTGATACAAATAAGTCATCGGTGTATTTTGATCAGATGTAGGCCCGATAAAATCTTTTGAAATATCATAGGCAGAGGCTTCATCATATTCAGCTTGTGTGATTGACTGTTCGACAAGCATACGCTTTAAGACCGTTTGCATCCGATTAATACCTGCTGATAGATCTTCTTTTTTGTTACCGAACTGATCATAAGGGGTATAGACATATGGATTTTGAGGTAACCCAACTAAAAAGGCTGCTTGTGGTAAAGTCACTTCGTTTGCATGTTTTCCAAAAATACCGAGTGCAGCTGATTCAATTCCGGCAATGTTTTGTCCATTACTATTACGACCAAACGGTGAAACGTTTAAGTAACTTTCTAAAATTTTATCTTTAGAGAAAAACTTTTCTAAATGATAGGCTAGTAAAATTTCATTCGCTTTTCGTTTGAATGTGACTTCATTTGTTAAAAGCTGTTGTTTGATTAATTGTTGTGTAATGGTTGATCCACCAGTTACTTGCCCACCAATACCGGTTGCTTCTTGAATTAATGCGCGAATGACTGCTTTTGGTACGACACCATGATGTTTATAAAAATTGTCATCTTCTATTGCAATAATTCCTTTTTTTACAGAATCAGAAATATTTTCTAAATTTGTAATATCGCGAATTAAATCACTTCTTACAGTAGAAATAGGTGTATCGTCGGCATAGAACATTTTAGAGGCTAGTTCTAAATTATTAATCTCTTTAGATAATACTTCTTTAGTGGGTGCTGGTTCATCCTTTGTCACACTAACAAAGTAGCCTAAGCCAATTCCAGTTCCAAATAAACCGATTAATATACCGAATAATAGAAGTGATCCAGAGACATTACGAATTGTATCATAAGCAATATTAAATCCTGATTGGAAGTTGCGAACAACTGAATGATTCGTAATGCGCTTTATTTGATGAATAAAATGGTTGAAATTATTTTTTTCATGATTCAACGTAATTATCACTCTTTTCTAAGCTGTCAACTATCTAATAAATGGACAGTTTTTGTAGTATAACTATTAAAATTTTAACACATGTCGTATTATATTAGAAGAGGCGTACATTATACATAGAAAAACGCCTTAATTATAAGAATTTTTAAATAAATTAGGTGGTGACAAGGCTTGAAAATAAATGCGTTACGTAAAAGTTATTTATGGGGAGCTATTACCTTGTTCTTAATGATAGCAATTTTTTGTTCATCTCAAATGGGTTATCAACAGCAGACAATTATCCCTATGTTTCAAAGACATTCTTTTTTAATGAATAGTATTGCTCGTTTAAATTTTTTGAGCGGTATTGAATTTAAGTACGGCACACATCTTGTTCAATTTAAAGCAGCAACTCGTGTCGCCGCAATCGAATTTGTTTTAAGAAAGTTAGCGCATTTTTTTAGTTTTTTTATGATTGCTTGGTCATCTTATCGATCATTAAGTTATCAAAAATTACCGCATTGGTACGCAAGTATTGTGGCCTTGTTGTTGACGATATTTTATGCTGGATTTGATGAAATGCACCAAAGTTTGAATCCTAATCGTACGGCAATGATAGAAGATGTTATTTTAGATAGTTTTGGCGGATTAACGGCAATGTTATTCTTAAAATTTCAGGAATGGCAAAAATAGTGAAATATAAACTGTCAATAATCGGATAAGGTTGATTTTAAGGGAAAAACTGATTAAAATATATCTGATACATCCATTAAATATGTATTGTATAGAATATATCGATAGATATTAAATTCATAGAAAAAGAAGGGTAGGAATCAAAATGGCAGGACATTCAAAGTGGAATAATATTAAGCAACGTAAAGGTGCACAAGATGCGAAGCGTGGAAAAATCTTCCAAAAACTTTCGCGTGAAATTTACATGGCAGTAAAAAACGGTGGTCCTGATCCGGAATCTAACCCTGCGTTACGACTTGCAATGGATCGAGCAAAGACAAACAATATGCCGAATGACAATGTGAAACGTGCGATTGATAAAGGATCAAGTACACAAGAAGGCGAGAACTACGAAGAAGTAACATACGAAGGTTATGGACCAAGTGGTGTTGCAATTTTAGTTCATGCTTTAACTGACAACCGTAATCGTACAGCGACAAATGTGCGTATTGGCTTTAATAAAAATGGTGGAAACATTGGTGAAACAGGTTCAGTAAGTTACTTATTTGATCGTAAAGGGTACATTGCGATTGATCGTGAAACAACTGATGTGGATGAAGATGAAATGTTAATGAGTGTGTTAGAAGCCGGTGGAGAAGAGTTAGAAACACGTGATGAAGTGTTTGAAATTTATACAGAACCAGGTGATTTCACAAAAGTTCGAGATGCATTAGAAAAAGAAGGCTATGAATTAGCAAATGCTGAATCAACAATGGTACCAAAAACATTCATTCAATTGTCAGAAAGTGATGCAAAAATCTTAGAACATATCGTTGAAGTACTTGAAGACGATGATGATGTAACAAGTGTTTACCATAATGCTGAGTAAAATTTTTGGGAGAGAAGTACCAAAATAAAGGAGGTGTCTAAATGACACAAGGAATGCCAAAACGATCAGAAGTAGCAACTCAAGAGACATGGGATGTATCTCTTCTTTTTGAAACAAAAGAAGCTTACGAGCAAGAATTAAAAATGTTCTCAGAAGACTTAGAACAATTTACTCAAACATATAAAGGACATATTAATTCTGCTGAAAAGGCGACACAAGCTTTAACTGAAATGAATCAATTGATGAAACGGATGAGCTGGTTAACTCATTATGCTTTTTTACCTGTATCAGTTGATGCTACCGATGAAGTGGCAAATCAAAACTACTTAAAATTAGAACCAGTTAACGACCAATATTCAGTGGCTTGGGCGTTCTTAACAAATGAATTATACGAGTTATCAGATGAAGTTTATGACCAAATTATGGAAGCTTTTGATGCGACGCGACCTTTCTTCCGCCAATTATTGAATGCTAAGGCACATCGCTTAGATCCAATTGTGGAAGAAACGTTAGCTGATATGTCAAGCGTACTAAATACACGTATGAATGACTATGAAACAACTAAGTTTAAAGACATGACATTCGATTCTTTTGAAGTGGATGGTAAAACATATCCAAATAGCTATGTCTTATTTGAAAACGACTATGAAATGGACGCAAATCCAGCTATTCGTTATCCAGCTTATGAGTCATTCCACCGGACGTTACGTCAACATATGCACACAACCGCTAATAATTACATTAATCATGTAAAAATGGAAAAGAAAATGGCGACAATGCGTGGTTTTGACTCAGTCATTGATTATTTATTGAGTGAGCAAGAAGTTTCCCAAGTCGAATTTAATCGTCAATTAGATGTGATTATGAAAGAACTTGCGCCAGTGATGCGTCGTTATGCGCAAGTAATTAAAAAAGCATATAAGATTGAACGATTATCTATTCGAGACGTGAAGTTAAGTTTAGGTAAGGAAGCTAAACGCATTTCAATCGATGAAGCGAAAGAACAACTAAAAATTGCCTTTAACATTTTAGGTGAAGACTATGTCAAAATGATTGAAAAATCTTTTGAAGAACGATGGATTGACTTCCCGCAAAATGTTGGCAAATCGACAGGTGGTTTTTGTGCGACTGTTTATCAAGGACCAAGTTATATCTTATTATCTTGGACAGGTTTGATGAATGAATTATTAGTTCTAGCACACGAATTAGGGCATGCTGGCCATTTCCAAAATGCTTATGCAAGTCAAGAAGCGATTGTTCCAGAAGCAAGTTTATACAATATTGAAGCACCTTCAACTGCAAATGAAGTGATTATGTGCCAATATTTATTAGCCCATGAAAAAGATGCAGAACAACGTCGGACGTTAATTGCTGACTTTATTAGTCGGACATACTTCCACAATATGGTGACTCATTTACTAGAAGCTTATTTCCAACGTGAAATATACCGTTTAGTAGATCAACAAGAATATTTAGATGCCGAAACATTAAATAAGTTATTTAAAGAAATTCTTGAAATGTTCTGGGGACCTGATGTTGATATCTCAGAAGGGGCAGAATTAACATGGATGCGTCAACCACATTATTATATGGGATTATATCCATATACTTATTCAGCTGGTTTAACCTTAGGCACGCAAGTTGGATTAAAATTGTCAGAGCATCCAGAAGAATATCGGGAAAAATGGTTAAATGTTTTAAGTCAAAATGGACGCGTCACACCAATGGAGTTTGCTCAAGCGGTGGATGTGGATATGACAACTGACCAACCATTACGTGATACAATTAAGTATGTAGAAAGTTTAGTTGAAGAATTAGAAAAAATATAATTGGATTAAAAGAAGTTCTATTACTGTGTTAATAGAGCTTTTTTTATGCATCGATTGAGAAGCCTCTTAGCAATCAATATAATTGTTATTATTATTTTTCAATGATAAAATATGTGAAACAAATACATGAGGGGGATTTAATATGACCGTTGAATTAGGCATATCGTCATTTGGCGAAACAACTCCATTAGAAAAAACAGGAGAAGTAATTCCACATGATAAACGTATTCGTCAAATGATAGAAGAAATTGAATTAGCAGACAAAGTCGGACTAGATATTTACGCCATTGGTGAGCATCATCGTTCTGATTTTGCGGTTTCAGCGCCAGAAATTATTTTAGCTGCTGGTGCAGTTAATACGAAGCATATTCGATTATCAAGTGCTGTCACTATTTTATCATCGATTGATCCAGTTCGTGTTTATCAACAATATGCAACAATTGATGCATTATCTAGCGGGCGTGCTGAAATTATGGCAGGTCGTGGTTCATTTATCGAATCTTTTCCGTTATTCGGTTATGATTTAGCCGATTATGATGAGCTATTTAACGAAAAACTAGATATGTTATTAGCAATTAATAAAGAAACGAATTTAAATTGGAAAGGAAAATTTACACAAACGGTTGATAATCGACCAGTATATCCTCGTGCGATACAAGATTCTCTTCCAATTCAAGTAGCAACAGGTGGTAATTTAGAATCAACTATTCGCATTGCTGAAAAAGGATTACCAATTGTTTATGCGACAATTGGCGGTAATCCAAAAGCCTTTGCTCAATTAGTTCGTATTTATAAAGAAGTTGGACGTAAAGTAGGTCATGACTTGAGCAAAATGACGGTTGCCTCACATTCATGGGGATGGATTGCTGAAACACAGGAAAAAGCTGAAAAAGAATATTTCTATCCAACTAAGCAGCTAGTTGATAATATTAGTAAAGACCGGCCACATTGGACGCCATTAAGCTATGATGCATATCTGGAATCAATTGGTGAAGATGGAGCCATTTTCGTTGGCGATGCAGATACAGTGGCGAGTCGTATTATTAATTTAGTAGAAGCACTTGATTTAGATCGGTTTATGCTTCATCTACCAGTAGGATCGATGCCGCATGAAGATGTATTAAAAGCGATTAAAATTTATGGTGAAGAAGTTGCACCTAAAGTTAGAGCATATTTCAAACACAAAGAAAAATAATTTATTATACTTATATTTTAAGCTTGTAGTAACGTTGACACGTTATTATAAGCTTTTTTATTTTAAAGAATATGACTAGGACTTTAAAAAGATACTACAGAATTGTTAATGGAGAAGTCATTTAGTGAATAGGCAAATTAAAATTAAGATAAATATCAATATAAAGCCTTATCTATTTCAATTAGATAAGGCTTTTTTCTATTTTCACTTATATGTCATTAGTGATTAAGTGAGCGATAAGGTATTTTCCATGTTTTATGATATGTAGGATGATTAAATGTAAAATTGATTGCTATTGGACCATCTTCTTGCCAGTTAATAAAAGGTAATAGCTCTTCAGAAATAGTGACATTAGGATATGATTCAACAAACTCTAGATACGCTATTTCTCCTTGATAATATAAAATATTTTGATGATACTGTTTCATCTTTTGAGTATGAAGGAATACAACAGTATTTAATAATAAGGTAAATAAGAAAAATATAAAAAGAACGAAAGGTAATAAAAAGCCTTTTCGATTAATGTGATTTTTTGGAATATCCATTGTTAAATCCTCATTTTTTAATAGGTATTTGATACACACTTTCTTTATTATTTGTTTCTAATTCAATAAAAAGCACAGATTGTTTAACACGAAATCTCCCTGTATCAAAATGATTGAGTAGTACCTCATGTCCTCCTTTATTAGTTCGACGTCTTAACATTAATCCATCATTATTTTGATAAAATTCAATATAGTTTTTTTGTTGATCTTTTGAAAAAACAATTCGATGTGAAGAAATTCTTTCAATATCTGAATCAGTCAGTGTTCGTTCCAGATAAATAGCAAACCAATGTTCAGTAAGTGAGTGTGATTGAGTCAAATGTGTTTGAATGGGACGGATTTGTTGAACTAAGAATGTTAATAATAGAATCGTTAAACTATTTAAAAATAAACCCATCAAACTATCTAGCATGGAAAATCCTTTTGTATTATAAAGTAATTTTTTTAGTTTCCTCATATCGCATTCGCCATTCAATTAAGTTTTCCTCCATTCGTTTTTCATTAATCCACATTTTTTGAAGTGCATACCAAATAGTTGTTAATAACAAAAAAGTAAGAAAAAATGAACAAATAGCTTCAACGGTTAGAAAACCTTTTTTCATCACGAAACAATTGGCCTCCTCCCAATTGAACACGATAATGATATAATATTTCGTTCGACTGAATAGCTAATGTGAAAACTGATGCACTTTTCCCAGTGGAGTCAAATCGAATTTCTCTAGTATCTAAGATAACTAAAGATTCTGGAAATTGAATAGTCTGTATTTCTTTTTTAGCATGATGAGTAGAGATAAAAATCACTTGATTAAAAGGATACTCGTAAAAACGTACGATGCCTGGCGATTCAGTAAATAGACATTGCTGTTGAAATAGCATAATTTGATGTTCAAATTGTTTTAAAGTTAATTCATTTTCTAATTGTTGAGTAAATTGATGATTTGGTTTTGGAGATAGAACGATTATTGTAAATACAATCATCAAAGTAATTAACATTTCAATAATCGTAAATCCTTTTTTGTTATTGAGTTTGAGCCATAATCGTTTCATTGTTGTTCATTGCTTCAGCTTGTTCTTTAGTAATTAAATCGGCCTCGAGTAAATCATCAGGGGTTACACTATTTTGTTGAGCATTATCCAATAAATAAATTTCACGTTGAGCTTCATAAACTTTTATTAGTGCACGATCGCCTTGAGACTCAATTGTATCTTTTTGTTTACTCACATTAGGAATGATTAATAGAAGTAAGAGACTAACGACAAATAAAACGATTAACATTTCTACTAAAGTAAATCCCGCTTTTAAAGGGGAACGCTGTTTTAATAACATCCATTTCTTTTTAAGAACTTGTTTCATTTTCCTTCTCCTTTCAAATTAAAAACTAGATTCAAAACTAGATAACATCGGTAAAAGTAATACGAGATAAACCGAGATAATAATAATAGCGACTAAACCAAATAAAATTGGTTGTAGCCATTGCATGAGTTGCTTTAAGTGGTTCAAAAATAGGTCCTGTGATTGCTGACTGAATAACAACATTTTTTTAGATTGCTGATTGATTCGTTCGCCTTGTTGAATAATTAAAGCGGTCTCAGACCTTAAAAAATGGAATTGTTGAATGGTTTGCGGTAAGTCAATTCCTTTTGTACTATTTGAGGATATAATATGGGCCATTTCTCTTATAAAAGGACGATTTGGAGGTCGTTCAAGTAAATTTAGTAGACGATTAAATGAAATACCTTGCTCTAATAATCGACCAACTTCTAAAGTGAACTGCCAAGTGATGAAAGAACGAATCAGTTGATTAATGAAAGGGATTCGACTTAAATGATTTAGGACATATAAAGCAGAGTGTTTTGTTTTCCAAATATTAAAGATAAGAATCACCAAGAAAATCCCAATTAATTGAATAAATAAAATTTGAGGTAAATATTCAATCGAAAAGAAAATAAAGCGAATTAAAAAGTTCTGTCCTAATGTATCGGACGGGACGATCATTTTCATTTGAGGTAAAAGGACTTGACGAATGATAATTAAAAGAGCTAGAACAGCAGTTATAAGTAGTATCGGATAAACTAATATGGATTTAAGTTCTTGCTCATACTTCAAAGTGGTTTTCTCTTCATTAGCACATTGAAGAAGTGCTCGATTCAAGTAACTTCCTTCTTGGGCTAAAGTGAGTCGCCCAAGATGTGTGGATGGAAAACCAATTGTTTGAAGGCTAGTCGCTAAAGTATTTCCGGCTTGAAGCATTTTGATACATGTATTAAAAGCTAATTGTCTTTTAGGCCAAATGATTATTAAAAAAGAAAAAGCGTCAGATAATGGAACACCGTCACTTAATAATTCTCCTAGTGTTTGGTAAATAGTTATTTGTTCTTTTCTCTGCCATTTCATAGTTGAATGATTTCTGAATCGGTTATACCAATTGAAAAATATCTCTGGTTGTTGAGTCGATAAGATTTTCTTTGACGGCTTGCTGAAGTTTAGCATTTAATTGTCTCTCTTCCTTTAAAGGTTTATGGTGAATTAAATAATCTTCTACTTCTGTTCCAGTCATTCGTTCAAAAATTACAGCCTTTTTATGAGCAGATGACTTTAAAGGAACTAATCGTTGTGCTGTCACGGCAATTAAAGACTGAACGAGTTGTTGTTTTGACACACCTAATTCCATCAAACGATTTAAAACGCCTACTGTATTTTTAGCGTGAATGGTTGCTAACACTAAGTGACCCGTTAAAGCGGCTCGAATCATCATTTGTGCTGTTTCACTATCTCGAACTTCACCAATTAAAATAATATCTGGATGGTGGCGCAGCGCACTTTTAATTAGAACATCATAGGTAATACCGGCTTGATGGTTCACCTCTGTTTGTAAAAAATGAGGAACATGGATTTCCACGGGATCTTCCATTGTTATGATTTGTAAAGGATGTGAACGAAAGACTTGGTTTAAAAAATAATATAAAGTAGTCGTTTTCCCCGATGCGACTGGACCTGAAAATAAAATCAATCCACTTTTTAAGCGAAATAGCTTTTCTAAGTATTTAATATCAGAATCATAGAGGGATTGAAAAGAATCTGCTGATTTGTTTTGATGAATTCGAATAACTAAGGATTCATCACCTTGAAAGTTTGTAATAGTGGACAAACGCAAAGTAACAGAAAGTTCTTTATACTCAAAATAAAGTGTGCCAGATTGAGGCAAACGTCTTTCACCAACGTTTAAGTGAGATTCAAATTTGATATAATTTAAAAATCGTTGAGCTGTTTGTTTATCTAATTGATCAATTATTTTTAAACCAAGTGATGTACGAATCGAAATCTCATAAAATTCTGGTTGTGGAATAAAGTGAATATCGGGCGTTTGATACTCTTGTGCTCGTTGTAATAGTGCATAAAGTATCTCTTGCATAACTTCACCTCCTTTCACCATCAATAGATGCAATTCATCTAATAAAGTTTTTTAATTCATATTTTTAATTGAAACTGTAAACTTTTTATAAAAGAATGGTATAATGGATGAGATAAAAGGAGGACGTTAATATGTCAAAACGAATTAGCGCAGTGCGCGAACGATTAATTCAAGAAGATATTGATGCGATTTTAATTACTAATCCATATAATTTACGATATGTTGCTCACTTTACTGGAACAGCAGGAGTAGCAGTTATTACTCATGATGAAGCATGGTTCATTACAGATTCTCGTTATACTGAACAAGCCACTCATCAAGCGAAAGAATTTGAAGTGATTACTCATCAAGCAGGATGGATTCATGAACTGGCTCCACGCTTATTAAAAGCAGGCGTTAGAGACTTAGCATTTGAAAGTGAACATGTGACTTATGGGATGTTCGATCAATTGAACGAAATCTTGTCGGTTTCACTCGTTTCGACTACTAATTGGATTGCCGATATTAGACAAGTAAAAGAACCTGAAGAACTTGCTATTATTCAAAAAGCTTGTTCAATTGCGGACGAGGCGTTCTCATTCATTTTAGATTATATAAAACCTGGTCAAACTGAAATTGAAGTAGCGAATGCTTTAGATTTTAAAATGCGTGAACTTGGCGCAACAGAAGTATCTTTTGATACAATTGTAGCAAGTGGTGTTCGCGGCGCTATGCCTCACGGTGTCGCAAGTGATAAAGTGATTGAAGCAGGCGATATGGTCACAATAGACTTTGGCTGCTACTATAAAGGTTATGTATCAGATATGACACGTACTTTTTCTATTGGAACAGCAAATGAAGACTTGCAAAAAGTCCATGCGGCCGTTTTAGAAGCAGCACAAGCGGGACGTGAAGCTGTAAAACCAGGTATGACTGGTATTGAAGTAGATCGTGTCGTACGTGATTACTTAAACGAAAAAGGGTATGGCGAGTACTTTACACATTCGACTGGTCATGGAATAGGACTTGAAATTCATGAAGGTCCTGCCATCTCAAGCCGTTCAACTGTTCGTTTGGAGCCAGGACATGTTATTACAATTGAACCAGGTGTGTATATACCAGGACTTGGTGGCGTTCGAATTGAAGATGATTTATTAGTGACAGAAGATGGAGCTAAAGTATTAACTCATTCTGACCGTCATTTAATAGAAGTAACCCCAAGATAAGTTGAATGGATAACACTAAATGATGGTGACGAGGGATTTAAATTTAATCGAATCATCAGTTAATCACAAGAATGATGTGTATCATTTCTAAGGAGGACAAATCAATTGACAGAACAAACTAAACCAGTTATCAATTATACAGATCAAGATGGCAACATTACGATAAAACCAATTAGTATTGAGACGATTGCAGCTTTAACAGCGAGTCAAGTTGAAGGTGTGAGTTACTTAATTGATAATTTATTCAATGAAGTATCAGAGTTCTTTACTAGAGGCGGTCGTCAAACAAACGATTCAATGGGCGTTCAATTAAGTGGATCAGATGATAATTTAACGTTAGATATTCATATAGCGATGAAGTATGGATACTCTGTCCCACAAGTAGCGTTACTTATTCAAAGACGCGTGAAAGAGCAAGTATTATTCTCTTGTAATGTAGCCATTAAACGTGTGAATGTACATGTTAAACGCATTGTTAGCGATCCAATGATGGATCAACCATATTTTGAGTTGGAGGAAGAAACAATATGAAGACGACTTTCTCACGTTCGACGATACGAGAGATAGCGTTTCAAGTACTATTTTCAATGACGTTTAATTCAACCAATGATTATGCTAGAACATTAACTTTAGTTTGGCGTGAATTAAATGGTGATGAAGAACTATTGCAAGAAGAAGCAATGAATGGACGATCTGATTTAAAATACTTGAAGACGTTAATAGAAAAAACAATTGAACATACAGATGAGTTAGATCAACTGATTGAAGCAAATAGTCTAAATTGGAAAATAAACCGTCTCCTAAAAGTGGATCGTACTATTTTACGTTTAGCACTTTCAGAGTTAAAATTTATTGACCGAACGGAAGTAAAAGACAAAGCACCTGATAAAGTAATTGTCGATGAAGCCATCGAATTAGCTAAGAAATTTTCAGATGAAAAATCGACACAATTTATTAACGGTGTTTTAGCTAACTTTATTTAATACAATTAGTTGTGTGATTGATATTAAAAAATAAAATAATGTAATTATAAGACGCGCAATCGTTAGCCAAGTTTTCACTTGTAACAGATTGTTCGTCTTTTATTTTTGTTTGGAATCAATTGTCCGATATTCTTTTTCATTTTTTTTAAGTCGTTATTTGATATAATAGGAAGTAAGATAAGGATTAAACGATAGAAAGGATATTCTATGAGCGATACAGTCTTAACCGTGACAGCACTATCTCAATATTTAAAACAAAAATTTGAACGAGATCCCTATTTAAGACGAGTAACAGTACGTGGCGAAGTTTCAAATTATCGTGAACGTAAAAATACACATCAGTATTTCAGTTTAAAAGATGAGAACGCTAAAATTTCCGTCGTTCTATTTAAAGGAAAATACATGAAACTTCCATTTCAAATGGAAACAGGTATGAGTGTAATTGTTACTGGCGAATTAACGTTATACCCGCCTAATGGCCAATATCAAATGATTATTGATACGATTGAGCCAGATGGAATTGGTGCATTATATTTAGCTTATGAACAACTGAAAGAAAAATTGACAAAAGAAGGTTTATTTGCTCAACCTAAAAAAGCATTACCCAAATATCCAGAACGAATTGCAGTAGTAACTAGTCCAAGTGGCGCGGTTATACACGACATCTATACCACAATTAAAAGACGGTATCCCTATATCACATTAGATTTATTCCCGGCTGTTGTTCAAGGTGATAAGTCAGCGCCTTCACTCATTCGCCAGATGAATCGTATTAAAGCAAGTCAACAGTATGATGTGGTTATTATTGGACGTGGGGGTGGATCGATTGAAGATTTATGGGGATTCAATGATGAACAGCTGATTCGATCGTTAGTAGATTATCCTATACCAATTATATCAAGTGTAGGACATGAAACAGATACAACGCTTATTGATTTCATTAGTGATCAACGGGCGGCAACTCCTACTGCTGCTGCTGAAATGGCTGTACCTAATCGTATTGACTTACTGCAAAATATAAAAGAAAAAGAACAGCGAATTAGTCGATCCTTAAATAATCAAATGCAACATAAAGCGCATCATTTAAAACAGTTAGCTAATCGACCAGTTTGGACGACACCTAAAACGTTATTTCGCGATGCTACCTTAAAAGTGGATCAATATATTTCAAAAGTTGAACGTTATTATGAACGTCAATTAACGAGTAAACGAAGAGTTTATCGCCAATTAGGCCAACGTTTTCAGTTGACGCATCCTGCTTTACAAATGGAAAAACAACGTTCAAAAGCTGATCAACTCATTAAACGCAATGAAGCGGTATATTTTAACAAAGTTCAAAAAGCACGTTATTCATTAAATCACTTACTTACTCAATTAGAGTTATTAAGTCCAATTCAGTTGATGAAAAAAGGCTATACATTAGTACGCGACGAGAACAATCAATTAGTAACGAGTGTTAAACAATTAAAAGAAGGCGATCCATTAGCCATTCGTTTTCAAGATGGAAAAGTTCATGCCACAATCGAATCGGTTGAACAGATTCATTTAAATGAAGAAAATAAAGACTAATAGGCAAAATGAAGGAGAGACATCATGGCACAGAAAAAACCTAAAAATTTTGAAGCAGCAATTACAGAATTAGAAGAATTAACTCAAAAATTAGAAAGTGGAACATTAACTTTAGAAGAAAGTATTGAAGCTTATCAACGTGGTATGTTTTTAGGACAATTTTGCAATCAAGAATTAGAGCGAGCTGAAAAATTATTAGCACATGTTATAGAAGAGGATGGAGAAGCGACACCGTTAAACGTGAAGGAGGATGATTAATATGACTTTAATCGATCAAGCTTTACAAACAGTTAATGAAGCGATTGACCAAATTTACCCTGAACGTTATTCGTTGTTATTTGAAGCCAATCGCTATGCTTTGTTATCTAGTGGGAAAAGAATTCGTCCGCTTATTTGCTTAGCGAGTGCAGATTGGATGGGGCAAGATTATCACGACATGATTCCATTAGCAGTATCCCTTGAAATGATTCATTCTTATTCATTAGTTCATGATGATTTACCAGAAATGGATAATGATGAATGGCGTCGTGGTAAACCTTCAGTTCACAAACAGTTTGGTCATGGATTAGCATTGCTTGTAGGAGATAGTTTATTAACAGATGCTTGGCAAGTGGTATTGAACAGTGATTTACCTAGCTATGGCAAAGTAGAAGCTTTATCTATTTTAAGTGAAGGAGCCGGCTCAAAAGGTATGATTTACGGTCAATTTCTTGATAGTGTCTTAACTATGCAAGCAGGCGATATTATTCAATTGGAAAAAATTCATCGTCACAAGACAGGGGCATTACTTGAAGCGAGTGCATTGTCGGTTTTCCCTTTTTATGAACCGGAATTATACTTAAAACAACGAATTAGTCGTTTTATTAAAATATATGGTTTAGCTTTTCAAATTCATAACGACTTGAAGGACGTTTTATTAACTAAAGAAGATGCTGGAAAAGATGTATTAAAAGACCAGTCTCTCGAAAAAACAACTTATCCGTCTCTACTAGGAGTGGAACAAACGTTAAATTTATTAGAAGAAAAATTGACCATATTAAATAATATTTTAGACGAATTAACAGAATCTAATCCAGAAAGTAAACTGGGTCAAGCCGTTTATCGATTTGCAATCGATAGCATTGATCCAACACAAATGAGGGAATTATATGAAGAAAGAACGCATTGATATTTTAGTCGTTTCACAAGGATTAACGGCAAGCCGTGAACAAGCCAAACGATTAATTATGGCTGGACAAGTTTTAGATTTAAATGGACAACGCTATGATAAGCCGGGAGAAAAAATTGATGCAACAACAGAATTAAAAGTAAAAGGGGAAGTGTTACGTTACGTATCTAGAGGTGGTTTAAAACTAGAGAAAGCGTTAGATGTTTTTGAAGTATCTGCAGAAGATAAGATTCTATTAGATGTAGGTGCATCAACTGGTGGATTTACAGATGCAGCTTTGCAACATGGTGCTAAGAAAAGTTATGCTTTAGATGTAGGATACAATCAGTTGGCATGGTCTCTCCGTCAAGACCCACGAGTAGTCGTTATGGAACGAGAAAACTTTCGATATACGACGCCAGAACTATTTAAAGAAGGCACTCCAAATTTTGTGTCGATAGATGTATCATTCATCTCGTTACGCTTAATTTTACCACCAGTTTTACTTGTGACAGAACCAGACAGTGATGTTCTAGCTTTAATCAAACCACAATTTGAAGCGGGACGAGAGAATGTTGGGAAGAATGGCATTGTAAAAGATCCACAGATTCACGAACAAGTGTTACGTCACATTTTAACATTCGCTCAGCAAAGTGGATTCGTTATTAAGGGATTAACTTTTTCACCAATTACAGGTGGGGAAGGTAATATTGAATTTTTAGTTCATTTAAAGACACCAAGTGTTTCAACCGAAGTAACACCAGATAATCCGGATATTAGTTTATCTGATGAATGGGCAGAAACAATAAAAAGTGTAATGAATGAAGCCTATCGTGAATTGAGAAGTTAGGAGGGTAGGAATGTTACAGCAATTAAATATTCAAAATTTTGCAATTATTGAATCCATGCAAATCGAATTTAAGTCGGGCTTAACGATTTTAACTGGTGAGACAGGTGCCGGAAAATCAATTATTATTGATGCAGTAGGCTTATTGTTAGGACAACGTGCTCAAAATGATTTAATTCGGTATGGTAGCGAACGTAGTTTAATTCAAGGTGTATTTTCTATTGAAGCTTCTCAAAAAGTTTTTTGTCAACAAGCTGAAGCAATGGGAATTGATTTATCAGAAAATCAATTAATTGTAACACGTGAATTAAAATTAAACGGCGGTAGCTCGATTCGTGTGAATGGCCTATTAATTACATTAACACAATTAAAACAACTTATGCGAGGTATGATAGATATTCATACACAACACGAGCACCAACAGTTATTTGATGAGATAACACACGTTCAACTTTTAGATTATTTTGGTGATGAAGAGTTGCAACAAAGCAAAACATCATTTAATGAATCTTATGCCGCTTATCAACTGATTCGTCGTCAATTAAAAGCTTTAGAAGAACAAGATCGATTAGATCAGCAACAAATTGATTTTTTGAAATTTCAAATTGATGAAATCGATTCGTACGATTTATCGATAACAGAAGAACAAGAACTTGAAGATGAAGCGCAAGAAGCACGTAATTACCAACAAATTGCAACACAATTAGGACAAGCAATGATGAGTTTAGAGCCTTCAGAATATAGCGTGACAACAGCTATCGGAACGGCCCATCAAGCGTTAGAAAAAATAGAACACGTAAATGCACATTACAAAGAGTTAAGTGAAAACTTTAGTGAAATTTACTATAGCTTTGTTGATGTAAAAGACCAATTGTCAGGATTGATGGATGACCTATCTTATGATGAAGAGCGGTTTGACGCAATTGAAAGCCGATTGAATGATTTAACTCAATTAAAAAGAAAATATGGTGGAACTATTGAAGAAGTTTTAGCTTTTCGAGATGAAAGTCAAGTACGTTTAGATCATTTAATTCATGCGGATGAACGAATGGATGAACTCAAAAGTCAATTAGCTAAGCAGTTCGAAGAAACATTAGTGAAAGCTGAACAATTAACACAAGTAAGACGCCGTATTGCAGAACATTTAGAACAAGCGATTGAACATGAGTTAAATGCGCTATATATGCAAAAAACACGTTTTGCTGTCAAATTTGAACCAACCGATCTATATCACGAAGGTAACCAAAAAATTCATTTTGATATTCAAACTAACCAAGGAGAGCCATTTAAACCACTGACTAAAATTGCTAGTGGAGGTGAAGCTTCACGTATTATTCTCGCCTTAAAAACAATATTTAGTCAAAAACAGTCCTATAGCACATTGATTTTAGATGAGATTGATACAGGTGTATCTGGACGAGTAAGTTTAGCGATTGGTCAACAAATGGTTAAAATTGCTGATCATACACAAGTGTTAGCTATTACTCATCAAGCACAAGTAGCTAGTTTTGCCGATCAACATTTAAAAATAGTGAAAGATGTGACTGATGATCAACGGACCACAACACAAGTGAATGAATTAGTGGAAGAAGACCATTTAATTGAAATTGCCAAAATGCAATCAGGAGAACAAATTACAACAGTTGCTTTGGAACATGCGAAAGAACTCGTTCGTCAAAGTCAGGAAATCAAGCAATTGGTAAGAGAGGATGAAATGAAGTAATGGATATTTTCGCACATCGTGGCAGTCGCAGCACACATCCTGAAAATACATTGCCCGCCTTCTATGAAGCTGTGCGATTAGGATGTGAGGGCCTAGAATGTGATGTTCATTTATCTTTAGACGAACAAGTAATAGTTATGCATGACGAACAAGTTGATCGAACCACTAATAAAGAAGGGCTTATTAATTTTTATACTCGAATGGAATTGAGTCAAATGGATGCGGGAAGTTGGTTTTATAAACAACCTAAAGTGAAAAAACAACCCAATAGCAAAGAAAGAATAGGAGTCCCAACTTTAATCGAACTACTTGAAGCATTGGATGAGTGGAACTATCGTGGTCTGCTAAATATCGAATTAAAAACAACGCGCCATGCTTATCAAGGCCTTGAAGAAAAGATAAACGAAGCAGTCCAAGCAAAAGAATGGCCATTTAAAATTGTATATTCTAGCTTCAATCCTTATTCGCTAATAAAAATGAAAAGATTAGATCCGAGTTGTCAACTGGCTTACTTAATGTTTACATTAGACCCAGCATCATTATACTTTGCTCGATATTTTGAAAAAGAAGCTTGGCATATTAGTTATGTCGGTTTTGTCGAATTAGTTCAACTAGCAAGCGCATCAGAAGCGTTTAAAGAATACTTAGAACAAGTTGAAATTCGTGTATGGACAACGAATTTACCAGAAAAAATAGCCTATGTCTTTAAAAATAATGGGAATGCAGTCATTACAGATTATCCAGAGCGTGCACAATTTATACGCATGGCATTAGGTGGAGGTGAATAATATGAATGAAGCATTTAAGCAACACCCCATTCTAATGGTTGCAGGGCCGACAGCAGTTGGAAAAACAGCATTAGCCATTGAACTTGCTAAAAGATACAATGGTGAAATTATTAATGCAGATTCGATGCAAGTTTATAAAGAATTATCAATCGGAACAGCTAAACCGACTGAAGCAGAACAAGCCCAAGTCCCTCATCATTTAATTGATACGCATTCATTTACAGAAAAATATGATATGGATCAATTTAAAAAAGAAGCTTTACAAACCATTGAGGAATTGCATGAAAATGGGAAACTTCCTATTATCGTTGGAGGATCAGGTTTATATTTACAAAGCTTAATTGAAGATTATCAATTAGGTGGTTTTCAGAAAGATCCCACTTTTTATAAACAATGGGAAAATAGAGAACGACAAGAAATTCTCAATCGATTAGGACTACCAGAAAATGATGAGACGCCAAAAAGACGGTTATTGCGCCAATTAGAAATTAAATTGGCTGAAAATACAAGTGATGCAGCAGCTAGTAAAGATAAGCAACTACTTCATCAAACAAAAGGATTTGTACTAACTTGTGAACGTTCGGTCTTATATGAACGAATTAATCATCGAGTTGATTTAATGATAACTGAAGGATTACTAGAAGAGGCGCGTATGGTCTATGATTGGCGCCAAAATCACTATCAAAAAGGTCAAATAGAACCGACAGCACTTAAAGCTATCGGTTATAAGGAATTGTTTCCATATTTTGAAAGCAAAAGAACACTCGAAGATTGTATTCTAGATTTAAAACAAGCAACACGACGTTATGCCAAAAGACAGCAAACGTGGTTTCGAAATCGGATGCCGTACTTAACCCCAGTTGATTTAATAACAAGCTCAGAAGGAATATCACATGACGATTTATATGAAGCAATTCATTTATTTTTAAATTGATAAAGAAGAGGAGAAATAAGCATGGAACGTATTTTAATATGTCACGTACAAAGAAGACAAACTCCTCAAATATTTGCCATGGAGATTCAAGAACTTGAACGCTTAGTTGAAACAGCGGGCGGTCAAGTGGTGCAAATTGTTACTCAGAAAAGAGAACGGCTCGACCATCGAACGATTTTAGGACGGGGCAAACTAGAAGAAGCAGCAGAATTTGTTCAAAGTGATGGCATTGATTTAGTGGTATTTTATGAAAGTTTGTCAGCAAGACAAAATCAAGTATTAGAAGAAGTTTTTGGTTGTCGAGTCATTGATCGTATTCAGCTTATTTTAGATATTTTTGCGCTACGGGCACGATCAAGAGCGGGACAGTTACAAGTGACACTAGCCCAATTAAACTACTTTTTACCGCGTATTATGGGACAAGGTCAACATTTATCGCGATTAGGTGGAGGGATTGGAACACGTGGGCCGGGCGAGACAAAATTAGAAGTCGATCGCCGCTTGATTCGTCGTCAAATTTTTGAAATCAAGCAAGAATTGAAAGAATTGACAAAACAACGCGCTCAACAACGCCAAAAAAGACTTCAAAATGTATCGTTTCAGATAGGTTTTGTTGGATATACGAATGCCGGAAAATCAACATTGATGAATGCTTTAACAGCAGCTGATACTTACGAAAAAGACGAGTTATTTGCGACATTAGATCCATTAACGCGTCAAAAAGATTTAGGACAGGGCTTTAAAATTACATTAACTGACACGGTAGGCTTTATTCACGAATTACCTCCTTCGTTAATTGAAGCTTTTCAATCCACACTTGAAGAGAGTCGACAAATGGACTTATTAATTCATGTGATTGATGCATCTGATCCTAATTACAGTCATCAAGAACTGGTAGTAAAAGATTTGTTGAAAGATTTGAAAATGGATCACCTGCCTACGTTACACGTTTATAATAAAATGGACCAAACAGATGGAGCATTTCATCCAACACATTATCCGAATATTCAATTATCAGCTAAAAATGTGGAAGATATTGAGCGTTTTGAAGAACTAATGCTTGAACAAATGAAAAATATTTTAAAACGCTTTGAATTAACGATTAATCCTGGTGAAATGTATCAAATCGAACGAATGCGCGAACAAATTTATATTGAATCGTCGACTTTTGATGAAGACGCTCAAAAATATTTGATTGTCGGTTATGCGCGTGAAGAAGTCTATGAACAATTAAAATCATATTTAACGTTTAATTAAAAAGGATAAAATATAGGCTCACATGTTGAGTCTATTTTTATAAGTTCTTTAAAGGTATAAGTATCAAAAGAGAAAATTGCAATTTCAAAAAATAGAATAAAATTCTAAGCAAAATTAAATTTTCAAAAATGTTTAAGTATTTATTGCTTAAAGTCATCAAGTGAATAAAAATGAAAAAAGAAACAAATTATTTTCATGCACAATAATGCTTCATAAAACCGTTTTATATGGTATAATAAAGATAGGTTAGGTGTATATAATGTGTATGAATTTTAATTTTAAAAGATGCAGGCAATTATTTTTGGGGAAGGTGGGACTAAAAATGCCCACAGCAGTAAGAGCGACGATTGTTTTAAACTTTTTTAATCAAATTAGATATCCTTATAACTTGCAAGTGAAAGGCTAAATTGATATAATGGTGTTGTTGGTTGATAGTTCATCATTCAACTGATGTGAGCAATTGATTTTCATTGGGTCGAAATTGACCCGGATTTAGAAGGGGAGCGGGTATATAGTGCTTTATTTACTTAAACAGCTAGTACCTGATTATTATGATCAATTTTTAATGCGGTCAGAACTCATTCAATTTATCCATCGAAATCAGCCTGTAGGTAGGCGTGCGATAGCCCTTGCACTGAATTGTTCAGAGCGAGTTGCTCGAAACGAAGTTGAGCAATTAAAAAAACTTAACTTAGTATGCGTTACTAAACAAGGTATCACATTATCGAATAATGGTGAAATGTTAGTTTCTGAATTAAACCATCCGAATCCAACAATGGATTTGCAGATGTCAGAATTTGAGCAAGAAGTTGCCAATCGACTGGGTGCACGTGCAGTTAAAATCCGATCTAATCATAATGATATGAATCTTGGTTTAATTGTTAGTGAACTGCTCGAATCTATGTTACCATTAGGTCAATCGGTAGTTGCAGTTGCTGGTGGTACAACATTGTTGCGGATTGCGAATACGTTAAGTCCACAGTTAAATAATGGAAGAGATATTAATTTCGTTCCGGCACGTGGTGGTATTGGTAACGCACAATATATTCAAGCGAATGCAATTGCAGATATTATGGCCAACCGACTAGGTGCACGACATGAATCACTATTTGTCCCTGAACAAGTTAGCGAAGAAACTTATCGTTCACTTGAAAAGGAACCTTCAATACATTTTGTACTGGAAGAACTCAAAAAAAGTTTAGCTGTACTTTTTAGTATCGGAGAAGCAAATAAGATGTTAGCACGTCGATCATTGACTGATGTCAATGCTCAAAACCGAATTAAACAAGAAGCTGTAGGTGAAGCTTTCGGTGTATTCTTCAATAAAAATGGGGAATCAGTCGAAAAGTTAGCACGAATTGGATTACGATTTAACGAAATTCAATCGATTTCTTATCCAATCGCTGTAGTGACAGGTAAAGAAAAAGCAAAAGCCTTAACAGCATTTATGCACATGGTCCCTCATCGGCATGTGTGGCTCGTATTAGATGAGGAAATTAGTCACATGATTTTAAAGGAGCCTAGCTCTTTTTAAAAAATTTTCCTAAATAAAGGGAGGAAATTATATAATGACAGTAAAAGTAGCAATCAATGGTTTTGGACGTATCGGACGTTTAGCGTTCCGCCGTATTCAAGAGGTAGAAGGTTTAGAAGTTGTAGCAATCAACGACTTAACAGACGCAGAAATGTTAGCTCACTTATTGAAATATGATACAACTCAAGGACGTTTCAACGGTGAAGTTGAAGTTCTTGACGGTGCATTCAAAGTGAACGGCAAAGAAGTTAAAGTATTTGGTCAACCAAATCCTGAAGAATTACCTTGGGGCGAATTAGGAATTGATATCGTTTTAGAATGTACAGGTTTCTTTACTTCTAAAGAAAAAGCTGAATTACACCTTAAAGGTGGCGCAAAACGTGTTGTTATCTCAGCTCCTGGTGGAAACGATGTACCAACAGTTGTATTCAACACAAACCATGACATCTTAACAGGTGAAGAAACAGTTATCTCAGGTGCTTCATGTACAACTAACTGTTTAGCTCCTATGGCTGATGCATTAAACAAAAACTTCGGCGTTGTTGAAGGTTTAATGACAACAATCCATGCTTACACAGGTGACCAAAACACATTAGACGCACCACACCGTAAAGGTGACTTCCGTCGTGCACGTGCTGCGGCTGAAAACATTATTCCTAACTCAACTGGTGCTGCTAAAGCAATTGGTTTAGTTATTCCTGACTTAAACGGAAAATTAGATGGAGCAGCTCAACGTGTTCCTGTAGCAACAGGTTCATTAACAGAGTTAATCACTGTTTTAGAAAAACCAGTTACAGTTGAAGAAATTAACGCAACAATGAAAGCAGCTGCTAACGAATCATATGGTTATACAGAAGATCCAATCGTTTCTAGCGATATTGTTGGACTTACTTATGGTTCATTATTTGATGCAACTCAAACAAAAGTAATGACAGTTGGAGACAAACAACTAGTTAAGACTGTTGCTTGGTATGACAACGAAATGAGTTATACTGCGCAATTAGTTCGTACATTACAACATTTTGCAAGTCTATAATCTAAATTTATAGATGCAGAGTTTGTAAAGCGGGGAAAGCTGCGCGCTTTCCCCGTTTTTTTTATAGAAATATTTTACTTAAGTGGAGGAATAATAATGACGAAAAAAATTGTAACAGACTTAAATGTGTCCAACAAAGTTGTTTTAGAGCGTGCGGATTTTAACGTACCAATGAAAGATGGCGTTATTACTAATGACAACCGTATTAAAGCAGCATTACCAACAATTGAATGGTTATTAGAACATGATGCTAAAGTCGTTCTATTTTCTCATTTAGGCAAAGTTAAAAAAGAAGAAGATAAAGAAAAATTGTCTTTAGCTCCAGTAGCTAAACGTTTAGGCGAATTACTTAATAAAGAGGTAACGTTTGTACCTGAAACTCGTGGTGAAAAACTTGAACAAGCCATTAAAGCAATGGAAGTTGGAGATGTTTTAGTTGTCGAAAATACACGTTTTGAAGATATAGACGGTAAAAAAGAATCTAAAAATGATCCAGAACTTGGTAAATATTGGGCTAGCTTAGGTGACTTATTTGTTAATGATGCTTTTGGAACAGCTCACCGTTCACATGCATCTAACGTTGGTATTGCAAGTCATTTAGAAACAGCTGCAGGTTTCTTAATGGAAAAAGAAATTAAATTCTTAGGTGGAGCAGTTGATCAACCAGTTCGTCCTTTTGTTGCTATCTTAGGCGGAGCAAAAGTTTCAGATAAAATTAATGTCATTGAAAGCTTAATTGATAAAGCAGATAAAGTTTTAATTGGTGGAGGAATGGCTTATACTTTCTTAAAAGCTAAAGGCTATGAAGTAGGTCAATCGCTATTAGAACTTGACAAAGTGGATTTAGCTAAATCATTAATGGAAAAAGCAGGCGATAAATTAGTATTACCAGTTGATGTCGTAATTGCTGACGACTTCTCAAATGATGCTAATACACAAATTGTTGCTGCTGATCAAATTCCAAGTGATTGGGAAGGTTTAGATTGTGGACCAGCTACAATCGACGAATTCAAAGAAATTTTAAAAGATGCAAAAACAGTTGTATGGAATGGACCAATGGGTGTGTTTGAATTAGAAGCATTCGCTAAAGGAACAATCGGTGTGATGAAATCTATTAGTGAATTAGAAGATGCTGTAACAATCATCGGTGGTGGAGATTCAGCTTCTGCTGCAATTTCTTTAGGATTTGAAGAAAAATTCTCACATATTTCAACTGGTGGTGGCGCGTCTCTTGAATATCTAGAAGGTAAAGAACTTCCAGGTGTTGCAAGTATCACTGATAAATAAAACAAACAACAACTTTGCTTGGATGATTTGAGGAGGAATATAATGCGTAAACCAATTATTGCAGGAAACTGGAAAATGAACAAAAATATTGAAGAAGCACGTGCATTCGTAGAAGCTGTGAAAGGTAAAATTCCAGCAAACGAATTAGTCGATTCAGTTGTAGGTGCACCTACTTTACTATTAAGTACTGTAGTTGAAGCAGCTAAAGGATCAGAACTAAAAGCATCTGCTCAAAATGCTTATTTTGAAAATAGTGGAGCTTTTACTGGCGAAACAAGTCCCGCAGCTTTAAACGATTTAGGTGTGGACTATGTTATTATTGGCCATTCAGAACGTCGCGAATACTTCCATGAAACAGACGAAGATATTAATAAAAAAGCTAAAGCAATCTTCGCTAATGGGATGATTCCGATTATCTGTTGTGGAGAAACACTTGAACAACGTGAAGGTGGACAAACAGAAGAATGGATTAAAGGTCAAGTGACTGCGGCATTAGAAGGCTTAACTGAAGAACAAATTAGTCAATTAGTAATCGCTTATGAACCAATTTGGGCAATCGGAACAGGAAAATCAAGTTCTGCTGAATTAGCTAATGAGACATGTGGTATTGTTCGTGCAACTGTTGCTGAAGTAGCGTCTTCTGAAGTCGCTGAAAAAACACGTATTCAATACGGTGGTTCAGTAAAACCAGAAAACATTGCAGAATACATGGCAGAAGAACATATTGATGGTGCCCTAGTTGGTGGCGCAAGTTTAGAACCAGATTCTTTCTTAGCATTATTGGAGGCAGTTAAATAATGAGTAAATCTCCTGTAGCAATTATTATTTTAGATGGTTTCGGATGGAAACCAGATCATACAGAAGGCAATGCAGTTGCCTTAGCGAAAAAACCAAATTTTGATCGTTATTACAATGAATATCCTCATACAACATTAAAGGCTGCTGGTCTTGATGTTGGACTACCAGAAGGACAAATGGGGAACTCAGAAGTTGGACATACAAATATCGGTGCTGGACGTATCGTTTATCAGTCTTTAACACGTATTGATAAAGCTATCTCTGATGGTGAATTTGCAACGAATGAAGTATTGAACAGTGCAATCAATCATGTTAAAGCAAACGGCTCAGCATTACATTTAATGGGCTTACTATCTGATGGTGGTGTTCATAGTCATATTAATCATTTACTTGCATTAGTGGATATGGCAAAAGCAAGTGGTGTTGAAAAATTATATATTCATCCATTTATGGATGGACGTGACGTTGATCCAAAAGCTGGTCCAAGCTATATGAAAACTTTATTAAATCATTTAGAAGAAGTAGGCTTAGGTGAAGTAGCAACCGTTTCAGGTCGTTACTATGCAATGGATCGTGATAAACGTTGGGAACGTGTGCAATTAGCATACGACGCAATGGTCCATGGCAAAGGTAATCATGCAACTGACCCAATCAAAGTATTGACTGATAGCTACGAAGCAGATATTACAGATGAATTCGTAATGCCGACAGTTATTGAGAAAGATGGACAACCAGTCGGATCTATTCAAGATCACGATGCAGTTATTTTCTTTAATTTCCGTCCAGACCGTGCAATTCAATTAGCACAAGTTTTAACAGACGAAGAATGCTCCGTTTTTGATCGTGGAGAAAAAATCAATGATTTAGCCTTTGTCTCAATGACATTGTACAATTCATCAATTAACGCTAAAGTTGCTTATGAACCAATTGAACTGAAAAATGTTCTAGGTGAAGTATTGGCAAATAAAGGATTAAAACAACTTCGTATTGCAGAAACTGAAAAATATCCTCACGTAACATTCTTTATGAATGGTGGTCGTAATGAAGAGTTTGAAGGAGAAAACCGTATTTTAATTCCTTCACCAAAAGTTGCTACTTATGACTTGCAACCAGAAATGAGTGCTTATGAAGTAGGTGCTGCACTAGCTAAATCAATCGACAATGATGAAAACGATGCGATTATCCTAAACTTTGCTAACCCAGATATGGTTGGTCACTCTGGTATGTTAGAACCAACTATTAAAGCCATTGAAGCAGTTGATGAAAACTTAGGTTTAGTTGTGGATAAAATCATCGAAAAAGGTGGTTACGCAATTATCTTTGCCGATCATGGAAACTCTGAAACAATGATGAACGAAGATGGTTCACCACATACAGCTCATACAACTGTACCTGTACCAGTTATTGTTACGAAGAAAGATGTTGAATTAAGAACAGATGGTCGTCTAGCTGACGTAGCGCCAACAATGCTAGATTTATTAAATGTTGAACTACCTGAAGAAATGACCGGAACATCACTTATTCAAAAATAGATTCGTATACAATAAAACTTGAAAAAGTGAATGAAATTCACTACAATTAGATAAGGTTAGAATTAAAAATTACCTAAAAAAAAGGAGACAAAAATTATGCCATTTATTACAGATGTTTATGCACGCGAAGTCTTAGATTCACGTGGTAATCCAACAATCGAAGTAGAAGTTTACACAGAAAGCGGTGCTTTCGGACGCGGTATGGTGCCAAGTGGTGCATCAACTGGTGAACACGAAGCGGTTGAATTACGTGATGGAGACAAAACACGTTACTTAGGTAAAGGTGTACAAAAAGCTGTTGATAATGTAAATAACATTATTGCTGAAGCATTACTTGGATTCGATGTTCGTCAACAACAACAAATCGACAAAGTAATGATTGAGTTAGATGGCACACCAAACAAAGGTAAATTAGGTGCAAATGCTATTTTAGGTGTATCAATCGCCGTTGCACGTGCAGCTGCTGATTACTTAGAAGTGCCTTTATATCATTACTTAGGTGGATTCAATACAAAAGTATTACCTACACCTATGATGAATATCGTTAATGGTGGATCTCACTCTGACGCACCAATTGCTTTCCAAGAATTTATGATTTTACCAACAGGTGCTCCAAGCTTTAAAGAAGCATTACGTTGGGGAGCTGAAATTTTCCACAGTTTAGCTAAAATCTTAAAAGGTCGTGGCTTAGTAACTGCTGTTGGTGACGAAGGTGGATTTGCTCCAACTTTTGAAGGAACAGAAGATGCTGTTGAAACAATCTTAGAAGCAATCAAAGCGGCTGGTTTAGAACCAGGTAAAGATGTCTTCCTAGGTTTTGACTGTGCTTCATCAGAATTCTATGAAAATGGCGTATATGACTACACTATTTTTGAAGGTGAAGGCGCTGCTAAACGTACAGCAACTGAACAAGTTGATTACTTAGAAGAATTAGTAAATAAATACCCAATCATCACAATTGAAGATGGTATGGATGAAAATGACTGGGATGGCTGGAAAGAATTAACAGAACGTCTTGGTGATAAAGTTCAATTAGTTGGTGACGACTTATTTGTAACTAACACAGAAATCTTGAAAAAAGGTATTGAAAACCACATCAGTAACTCAATTCTAATTAAAGTTAACCAAATCGGTACTTTAACAGAAACATTTGACGCAATTGAAATGGCTAAAAAAGCTGGATATACAGCAGTTGTTTCTCACCGTTCAGGTGAAACAGAAGATTCAACAATCGCTGATATCGCTGTTGCAACAAATGCAGGTCAAATTAAAACTGGTTCATTAAGCCGTACAGACCGTATTGCTAAATACAACCAATTATTACGTATTGAAGATGAATTAGATGAATTAGCAGTTTATGAAGGTAAACGTGCATTCTACAACTTAGCAAACAAATAATTTCATCAACAATTAAGTAGATACTTTACATAAAAACCTCCTGTTTATTATTTAGGCTCTTTGTCAAATAGGGTTGATGACGAGGTGAGGTAACCGTACGGTTACTTCGCCTCTTTTTTTTAGATCAAAAGATAAAATAAGCAAATGATTGGATCGATTGTATTCAAAATCAGTGCTAAGAAGCAGCGATTTTGGGCGGATGATTTTGCGCGTATAAACGCATCATCAATAAAATTCTATTTTTAAAGTGTGAATAATTACGGTAGCCATAAGCAGTTCGCTTAAGTACCTTGATTTTGTTGTTTAATCCTTCAATCGGCCCATTAGTCAATTGAGGATAAGCAAAAGTATTTTGAATATACGTGTTATAGTGTTTAAATGTTCTTAAAACGGTCTTTAATGGTTTCGGGAGGGGCAATGTTAGGCCATAATTGACCCCATGTTCAAAACGATCGAATCGAAGATCTTCAAGCGATTCTCTTAGCTGGTGAACCACCTCATAAAT
>NZ_JAGN01000019.1 GCF_000526675.1 Atopobacter phocae ATCC BAA-285 | reverse complement strand
CGTTAATTCATAGTGATCGAGGTTATCAATATACCTCTCATGCATTCGCTCAATTTATTAAGGATCACCAAGCCATTCAAAGTATGTCACGTGTAGGAAAATGTATCGATAATGGTCCAATGGAAAACTTTTTTGGCATGCTCAAATCAGAATTATATTATTTAAATAAATATGATACATTTGAAAGTTTAACAAAAGATATTGATCAATATATTCATTTCTTTAACACTAAACGAATCACCTTAAAGATGGGGTTAGCCATTCCAGCATAAAAAACACCTATGGATGAAAAACCATAGGTGCATAAAATTTATTTTTTACCTGTCTACTTGACAGGGAGCAGTTCAAAATTACTCTTTTAGCTTTTTTGTTTATTGATTACACTGATTGAAAGTATTGTTTTAAAGCATCTACTTTATCTGTTTTTTCCCATGTGAAGTTTTCTTCTTCACGGCCGAAATGTCCATATGCAGCAGTAGCTTTAAAAATAGGGCGTCTTAAATCTAACATCTCAATAATTCCACGAGGCGTTAAATTAAAGTTCTTGCGAATTGCTTGAATTAGTTGATCTTCAGGATATTTTTCTGTTCCAAAGCAATCAATACGTAATGAAACAGGTTCAGCTACACCGATAGCGTATGCTAATTGAACTTCACAACGATCAGCTAATTCCGCTTTTACAATATTTTTTGCTATGTAACGAGCTGCATAACTAGCGGAGCGGTCAACTTTTGTAGAATCTTTTCCTGAAAAAGCACCACCACCGTGACGTCCGATACCACCATAAGTATCGACAATGATTTTACGTCCAGTTAAACCAGAATCGCCTTTAGGCCCGCCGATAACAAATTTACCAGTTGGGTTAATGAAATATTTTGTTTCATCATCAATAAAAGATTGTGGGACGATTGGTTGAATCACAAATTCTTTTACGTCTTTTTTGATTTGTTCTAAGGTTGCTGATTCAGCATGTTGAGTTGATATAACAATCGTATCGATACGTTTAACTTGATCTGTTTCGTCATATTCAACGGTTACTTGAACTTTTCCGTCTGGTCCTAAATAAGGAATAGTTTGTTCTTTTCTTACTTTGGCTAATTGACGGGCTAATTGGTGACTGAGTGAAATTGGTAATGGCATAAGTTCCGGTGTTTCATTTGAAGCATAACCAAACATTAAACCTTGGTCACCTGCACCAATTTCGTTAGGGCCAGCTTGATCACGAGTTTCAATTGCAGCGTCGACACCTTGTGCAATATCTGCTGATTGTTCGTCAAGTGATACTAAAACGGCAACACTATTGCCATCAAATCCGTAAATTGGATTTGAATAACCAATTGTATTAATTGTTTCGCGTACAACTTCTTGAATATTAACGTATGCACTAGTTGAGACTTCACCTACGACAACAACTAATCCTGTATTAACAACTGTTTCACACGCAACGCGTGCATCAGGATCTTCCGCTAAGATAGCGTCTAAAATAGCATCGCTAATTTGATCAGCCACTTTATCTGGATGTCCTTCAGTAACGGATTCAGATGTAAATAATTTTTTTTCCATTTGATTTTATTCCCCCTAGAAATATGGTTACAAGGCATCTTCTATTCATAGAATCCTTTCGGGAATGAATTGTAAATACCAATTACATATTTTACCCGATTGTTGTTGAAAAAGATAGTATTATCAACGTTCTTCTTTAGACGAGTTCAATTTTTGATTAAGTTCATGTATAATCAATGTGGAAACCTTTTCTATTACTATAACGATTTGAGGTGTTTTATGTATCAATCGAAAAATGATCGCGCACAAACTGTTCAATTTTTATTATTTCATCCAGTAGTTCATATGGTGATATATCCGTTATCTTTTATTTTATTTGGTATTATCATGGGAAGCCGCATTAATATGTTTCGTTTAACAGAAGTAATTGCTTTATTTTTATATGTACTGACTTTTTATTTACTTGATTTAATAACTAAACGGACGAAATCAATCTATTCATTTATAAGAACGTTACAAGGGATTATTGGCACATTAGTGTTTATTACTTTATCTTTTTATTTAGGCCAAATTAACTCCATTTATTTTATGTTAATCATGTGTTTGAATGGATTGTTTTTATTTGGAAAAGAATGGTATCAAAAGATTCATCCATTTAATCATGTATATGTTACATGGATACGAGCAATATACTACGGATTAATTTTTAATGGGATGGCACTCTATACATTAGGCCATGTTATTTTATTTTCGAAGTTAGGCTTAATGTTACCGCTGGTGTTATTGCATTGGGTATATTTAAAAGTTCGACCACATGCTGTATCAAATGATGGTCTATTAAAAACATTTAAAGCGATGCCGTATTTGATCGTTATATTAGGTATTTTAATAAAATTTATTTCAGTTTATTCTTTACCATTTATTATTGCATTATTAGGACTTTCTGTTTTTGGACAAAAAAAATTATTACCAGATGATTCACTAGTTAGTCAACGTGTTTTTATCTCGTATGAAATTCTTGTATTAAGCTTTATTGTTGGAGTAAGTGCTATCATATAATATAAAAAACACATGTATTTTTAATACATGTGTTTTTATTATTTTTTGAAAAGTATGAGTAATTCAGGCGGGGATTTTTTTTGATTCGTTGCGTGATAATGATAAACATCAATTTCCTTTTGATTCAGTCGACTAGTCCATGCAAGTATCTTCTCTTTTTCAAGTTGTCCTGCTGCATGTCCGGGATAAAGCATAATGGATATGACACCTTTGCTAGCAATAATGCCTAAACCTTGATTTATACTATCTAATACGGTCTCAAAATGAGTTGTGATTGATTTGTCGCCACCAGGCAAATAGCCTAAGTTATAGACGATTGCTTGAATGTCAGAAAGATGTTCTTGATCGATTGTCTCCTTTAAAAGCGAGTGACTTTTTAAATAAGGATGAAAATTACCTTTAAAATCTTTTAGACGTTCTTTTGAATGGTTAATCGCTTCTGACTGAATATCAAATCCAATAAGAGTACCTGTTTCACCAACCAGTTGACTTAAGTATAAAGCATCTTGCCCATTTCCCAGAGTAGCATCAATCACGGTATCGCCACGTGAAATCATTTGTTTCAAGATAAGATGATTCATTTTCAATGCATGCATTAAAATGAGCCCGTCCTTTCTAAATATTGATATATGTCAATCGAATATCGCACGGTAATATAGCCTAATACCCAGCCACCCAATACGTCACTTGGATAGTGTACACCGAGATAAACTCGACTAATACCAATCAACAATGGAAAAATCATCGCGCAGCAATATAGTAATGACTGATAGATGAATTGTTGACGTGTTAGTTGATAGTGAGTTAATCGCTTCAATTGATGAATTATCCACCAACAGATGATTGAATAGAAAATCACACTTCCCATGGCATGACCACTTGGATAACTTAAACCAGTTATTGGGATGAGTCTTAAGAACTCAGGACGTGGTCGATTAATGGTTAGTTTAACAAAAAGATTAAGTAGAGCGCCAATGATTTGTGTCGATAAAAACCAAATACTAATGGTGCGCTTTTTTGTATAAAAATAGATAAATAAACTAAAAGTAAGTACTAAAACAGCAATTGTCAACTCATTAGCTAAAAAAGTAATTCCTTTAAATGTTTGAGTCATTGCTGGAGAAATAGCCGATTGAATTATATCAATAATAACTTTATCTACTCGTAATACCATTAATGGTTGAAATTTCACAAAAATGGTTAGTAACATAAATAAAAAAATAAAGCCGATATACTTTTTTAATGGAGCAAATGGCTTAAATTGGTTCAAAATATCGTTCCCTTCTATAAATATTCTTTGCTTAAAAATATATCTTACTGAATCAATGTTACATTTAGGTATCATTGAATTACACCTTTATTAAATCTTAAATTTTCTAATCTTTTATATCGCAAGATAGGCTATAATAAATAAGTAAAATAAGGTACTGATATACATAGAAGAACATTTTGGAGGAATAAATCGTGCGAAAAAGAAGTGATCGAATTAGAGCAGAACGGGAAAATAAATATTTCTCACTAAAAAAACAAATGAGACAAGAAGCAACTAAAGGATTAGTCGTGGCAGGTTTAGCTATTGGTTTGACGAGTTATTTAACGCAGTCCGCTCAGGTATTAGCTGATGAAATTTCAACGACAACTAAACGCTATCATTCTAATGAATTTATTAATCAAATTGCGAAACCGGCTATGGAAATTGCTAAGAAAAAAGATTTGTATACATCCGTCATGATTGCTCAAGCGGCATTAGAGTCAGGCTGGGGACAAAGTACATTAGCAAAAGCACCTAATCACAACCTATTTGGTGTAAAAGGTGAATACCAAGGTCAGTCTGTAACTTTTGATACGTTAGAAGATGCGGGTGGCCAAAACTATTATCAAATTAAAGCAGGATTTAGAAAGTATCCAAATTATGATGCATCATTGAATGATTATGCTTATATCTTAACCGGGGATGATAATCCTGATGATTGGCGTTATAACTTCTATAAAGGGGCTAGACGATCTAATACAAAATCTTATCGTGATGCAACGGCTTGGTTAACAGGGCGTTATGCAACGGATAATGGTTACGCAGGTAAGTTAAATCAAATTATTGAATCGAATCAATTAACTCAATTTGATGGGGAATTTACTCCACATCAACTACATAGTAAACAAGCAGAAGAAAAACGTCAGTTTCGATCAGCAACTCCAGCACCGCAAGCCTTAACTACACCAACTACCGCAACTACGGTTGTAAAAGCTGGCGATGGCTTCTATGCGATAGCAAGTCGTTGTGGCGTCTCTGTAGATGCTTTATTAAAAGCAAATAATTTAACTATTGGATCGATGATTCATCCAGGACAAGAATTAAAATTGCCAGGACAAGTTGTTTCAACAACACAACCAATCGTTAAAAAAGAACAAAAACAAGCACCTAAAGATCATCCGATAAAAAAAGAAAATCAAAAAGCGTCTATTGATTTAAAAGCTGTTCAACAAACTAAAGAACAAGTGAAACCAACTGCGCCACAACTAGGACAAGCTGTTGTGAAACCAGGGGATGGCTTCTATGCGATAGCAAGTCGCTATGGTGTGCCTGTTAATGAATTATTAGCCGCAAATGGAATGACACTTACTACAATGATTCATCCAAATCAAGTCTTGAAATTACCAGTTAAGACATTAACGACACAACCTTTAACACCACAACCAGAAGTAAAAGTAGTACCTAAACAAGAAGTTAAGAGCGTGCCGACGCCAAAAACAAAGCAAAAATTAACACCACAACCAACTGTGAAAACGACAGTTCGACAGTCACATACTCAAGTTCAATCAGGAGGAGCAGTGGTTAAAGCGGGTGACGGGTTTTATGCAATAGCAAGTCGTTACGGCGTATCTGTTAATGATTTATTAGCAGTTAATGGTTTACAAATTGGATCAATGATTCATCCGGGTCAAGTGTTGAAATTACCAGGACGTGCTTCAGCACCAGTAACTACACCAACACCACGTACAACGACTCAACAATCCGTTGTTAATCCAACACTAGCACCGGCACCAATTCAAAATAGAGCGCAACAACCAGTAAGACCAGTTGCACCACAACAATTGCGTACTAATACATCAACTTCTGGTAAAACAGTTGTTGTAGAAGCAGGTCAAGGACTATGGCGAATTGCACAAAACAATGGTATGACGCTAGATCAATTAAAAGCGTTAAATGGTTTAACAAGTAATATGATTCATCCAGGACAAGTATTAAAAGTTAAATAAATCGAAAGAATCAATTGATTACATTAAAAAAGGTTGTTCTTTCAATCGAAATTTGCTAAGATTACAAATAGTTAAGATACAAATGGTTGAGAAGGAATAGTAGTTAAAAAGGCACGTTTAGAGAGTATGTGGTTGGTGCAAACATATCGGTCGATTTAATGAACTCACCTTTGACTGCTTATTAATCATAAGCCGGATCGCTCCGTTACAAGCATGATGAGTATTAAAGTAAGGTGGTACCGCGAGCACGCCCTAGACAGTTTGTCTTGGCGTGCTCTTTTTCTGTAAATTAACTAATGGAAAATAAAAAGGAGAGAATATAATGGCTTTTAATCATAAAGAAATTGAAAAGCATTGGCAGTCTATTTGGACAGAAAATAATGTATATCGTACGACAGAGGACGATAATCGTCCTTATGCGTATGTTATGGATATGTTTCCATTCCCTAGTGGTCAAGGACTACACGTTGGCCATCCGAAAGGATATACTTCAACTGATGTAATTAGTCGGATGAAAAGAGCTCAAGGGTATAATGTATTACATCCGATGGGGTGGGATGCTTTTGGTTTACCAACCGAGCAATTTGCAATCGATACAGGAAATGATCCTGTCGAGTTTACTAAAAAGAATATTGCAACATTTAAGCGTCAAATGAATGACTTAGGATTTAGTTATGATTGGGATCGTGAAGTTAATACGACAGATCCTGAATATTATCGTTGGACACAATGGATTTTTACAAAGCTTTATGAACATGGATTAGCTTATGAAGCAGAAGTAAGTGTTAACTGGAGTCCAGATTTAGGGACAACATTAGCTAACGAAGAAGTAATTGACGGAAAAACAGAACGTGGTGGTTTCCCTGTTTATCGTAAACCGATGCGTCAATGGATGCTACGTATTACGGCTTATGCTGAACGTTTGCTTGAAGATTTAGAAGAACTAAATTGGCCAGAAAGCATTAAAGAGATGCAACGTAATTGGATTGGTAAATCAACGGGGGCAGACGTACGCTTTAAAGTAAAAGACACTGATGAAGAATTTGTTGTGTTTACAACACGTCCGGATACTTTATTTGGCGCAAGTTACTGTGTCTTAGCTCCAGATCACGCTTTAGTTGATGTAATAACACCAGCTTCAAAAGTTGAAGAAGTGAAGGCTTATCAAAAAGCAGCAAGTATGAAAAATGACTTAGAACGAACAGATTTAGCGAAAGAAAAAACAGGTGTCTTTATCGAACGTTATGCGATTAACCCTGTGAATGGTGAAGAATTGCCAATTTATATTGCGGATTATGTTTTATCTAGCTATGGTCATGGAGCAATTATGGCAGTTCCAGCGCATGATGATCGTGATTTTGAATTTGCAAAAGCTTATGATTTACCAATAAAACCAGTTATTGAAGGCGCCACTGCTAACGAGCCATTTACTGAAGATGGATTGCATATTAACTCTGGGTTCTTAGACGGGTTAAATAAAGACGAAGCGATGCAAGCGATGATTAAATGGTTGGAAGAAAATGAAAAAGGTGAAGCTAAAACGACTTATCGTTTAAGAGATTGGTTATTCAGCCGTCAACGTTATTGGGGTGAGCCAATTCCAATTATTCATTGGGAAGATGGTACAATGACGACTGTTCCAGAAGATGAGTTACCATTATTATTACCGGTGACTGATGAAATTAAACCAAGTGGAACGGGTGAGTCACCACTAGCCAATATTACTGAATGGATTAATGTCGTTGATCCTAAAACTGGAATGAAAGGTAAACGCGAAACAAATACGATGCCACAATGGGCAGGTAGCTCATGGTATCATATTCGTTATTTAGATCCTCATAACCAAGAAAAATTAGTAGATTTTGATGCAACGAAACGTTGGTTACCAGTTGATTTATATGTGGGTGGAGCAGAACATGCTGTTCTTCACTTATTATATGCACGCTTTTGGCATAAATTCTTATATGATATTGGCGTAGTAGCAACTAAAGAACCATTTAATACGTTATACAATCAAGGAATGATTCTTGGTGAGGGAAATATTAAAATGTCTAAATCAAAAGGAAATACAGTTAACCCGGATGATGTCGTTAAAGAATTTGGTGCAGATACATTACGTTTATATGAAATGTTTATGGGACCGCTTGATGCATCAATCGCATGGAGCCCTGATGGTTTAGAAGGTTCACGCCGTTTCTTAGATCGTGTATGGCGTTTAATTGTTGATGGTAATGGAAATATTCAATCTAAAATTACAACAGACAATTCTGATGAATTGACTAAAGTTTACCATCAAACGGTTAAGAAAGTGACAGAAGATTTAGAAGCATTACATTTTAATACAGCAATTTCTCAATTAATGATTTTCATTAATGAAGCTTATAAAGCACCATCTATTCCAAAAGCATATATTGAAGGGTTCTTAACCTTACTTAGCCCAATTACACCTCATATCGCTGAGGAATTATGGCATCAACTAGGCAACGATTCATTAATCGTTGAACAAACTTGGCCAACTTATGATGAGGCGGCGCTTAAAGAAGATACACTTGAAATTATCGTTCAATTTAATGGAAAAATTCGTCATCGTTTAGAAGTGGCTCGTGATTTATCACGAGATGAATTACTTGAATTAGTATTAGCAGACGACGAAGTAAAAGCGCAACTTGAAGGATTAAACGTTATCAAGTCAATCGCCGTTCCAAATAAATTGGTGAATTTTGTAGTGAAGTGAGGCTACCATGAAAAATAAAAAGAAACTCCCTTTTATTTTTGCAACTGATCATGGACGCTCAGATTCAGAAAAAATGGTAAGTGGCTCCGTCTGGATGACAGCGGGGTCAATTGCCTCTCGATTAATTGGTGCGTTATACGTGATTCCATGGTTATATATGATTGGTTCATCTAAAGATGGTGAATTAGCCAATGGATTAATGAGTGTGGGCTATCAGTATTATAATATTTTTCTTGTTATAGCAACGGCCGGTTTACCAGCAGCCTTATCTAAACAAGTGGCTTATTATAATGAACGTGGCGAATATCGAAATAGTTGGGTGTTCTTTGTTCGGAGTAGTGTATTGATGGTTACTTTAGGAGTCTTCTTTGGAGTCATCATGTTTTTACTCGCACCGTATATCGCTGCGCTTAGTCCAAAAGTTAATGCAGTAGATTCGATTCGCGTCATTCGTAGTTTAGTTCCAGCGGTGATGTTAATTCCGATGATGAGTTTGATTCGTGGATTCATTCAAGGGCATCATCAAATGGGACCAAGTGCCTTATCACAATTTTATGAACAAATGGCTCGTGTGGCGTACATGCTATTAGCTACATATGTCATTATGATTGTGATGAAAGGCGACTATGCTCATGCAGTTGCTCATTCTACATTTGCTGCATTTGTTGGTGCTGTTATTTCTTTAGTGTATTTAAGTTATTTAATTTTTAGAGAAAGAAATTATTTAATGAAACGTATTGAAGAAGACACTAGTTCTATTGATCCTGTTAATGCATCCTATTATCTTGATATGTTTAAACAAGCGGTACCGTTTGTGTTATTTGCATCAGGATTAGAGTTATTCCGTTTAGTTGATACGTTAAGTTATAGTCAATTAATGCATCGCTATTTTGAATTGTCAAATACAAGCGTATTACGTATGTTTGGTGTTCTTTCATTCAATGTTCAAAAGTTAGTAATGATTATTATTTCTTTTGCAACAAGTATTGGGATGGCTTCCTTACCACTTGTTTCAGGTGCATATGCACGACGAGATAAAGAACATTTATCCACATTAGTTTCTGATAGTTTGATTTTATTATCGTTTGTCATGATTCCAGCTGCTTTTGGCGTATTTAGTGTCTCCAGTTCGTTATACAATGTGTTTTATTCAGCGAATGATTTTGGAACGAATTATCTAAAAATTTCAGCGGGTATGAGTATATTATTTGGTGCTTTTTTAGTAATGGGTTATATTTTACAATCACTAAACTTAGGACGGAAAATGTTAATCGGCCTATTAGCCGGATTACTTTTTAAAACGATATGGCAAGCTCTTGCGATTAGTTTGCTCGGTTCTTACGGAACTGCTCTATCAACAACGATTGGTTTATCATTAACGGTTAGTCTTTACTTATATTGGATTCATGAGACGGTAGGTCTGCAAATCAAAAAAATGATGGCGCGTTTAAGTTTAATTACAGCAGTCAGTGCATTGATGGGAGTTGTTGCTTGGTTAAGTCACTCTGTGCTAGTAACTATTTTTAATAATGAACGTAAGTTATATGCTTTAATCGTCTTACTGATTGTAGCTGTCATCGGCGCCTTAATTTACGGTGTACTCAGTCTTATCGTACAAACAGCAGATGATTTAATTGGTCGTAAAGCTGAGACGTTACGAACTAAATTACACTTACCGACTTGGTCACCTAAAGTGAAATAAGGTAAAGAAAGGATATAATCATGCGTTTAGATAAGTTTTTAAGTCATGTAGGCTTAGGTTCTCGAAAAGAAGTTAAAGTATTATTGAAAAAAGGAAAAATTACGGTTAATGGACAAGCAATTAAGCAGCCACAAATAAATGTTAATGAATATGACGATGACATTCGTTTTGACGATGAAGTGTTAGTGTATCGATTACATGATTATTTTATTATGAATAAGCCAGCCGATGTGTTGTCTGCGACAGTAGATGCTGTTGATGCAACGGTTATTGACTTATTACAAGATAATGATTATCGTGATAATTTATTTCCGGTGGGGCGTTTAGATAAAGATACGACGGGGTTATTATTAATTACTAATAATGGACAATTAGCCCATCAATTATTAAGTCCAAAGCGACACGTAAAAAAAGTTTATCGCGCACTAGTGAAAGGCCCACTTCCTTCTGACGTTGAAGAACAGTTTCAGTCGGGTTTAATGTTAGATGGTGAACAACTTCAACCTGCGCTTATTACAGTTTTAAATAACTACCAAGAAGAAGTGGACGTAGAAGTTACAATTACGGAAGGTAAATATCATCAAGTCAAACGCATGTTTGAACTTGTCGGTTCAAAAGTGTATCAATTAGAACGTATTGCTATGGGTCCATTAACTTTACCGAGTGATTTAGAACGAGGAACGTATCGCCGCCTGACATTAGAAGAAGAACAATTACTTTTAAACAAAAATTAAAAGAAAAGGGGAATCATGATGGCAATTAATTGGAAAGAAGAAGTAAAAAAACGTGAAGATGAAATTTTACGAGATTTAGATACGTTACTTCGTGTCCCAAGTGTTCGTGAGGACGAGTTAGCAACAGAAGATGCGCCAGTGGGACCTGGACCAAAAGAAGCATTGAAAACAATGTTAGCGATTGGCGAACGTGACGGATTTCAAACTAAAAATATTGATCACATTGTAGGGTATTTAGAATACGGTGCAGGTGATGAATTAATGGGTATTTTAGGGCACGTGGACGTTGTACCTGTTGGAACAGGTTGGGAATCGGATCCATTTATCCCTGTTATTAAAAACGAACGCATCTATGCTCGTGGTGCAAGTGATGATAAAGGGCCGACAATGGCTGCTTATTATGCTATAAAAATGATTAAAGAAATGAATTTACCGATTTCTAAACGCGTTCGCATGATTATTGGAACAGATGAAGAAAGTCAATGGCAATGTATGGATCGCTATTTAGCGACGGAAGAAATTCCTGATTTTGGTTTTGCACCAGATGCGGTATTCCCAATTATTAATGGTGAAAAAGGGAATGTAAGTTTACGTGTCCAAGTAAAAGGTGAACAAAAGCAAGATGCAGCTAATTTCTTGCATAGCTTTGATGCAGGACTGCGTGAGAACATGGTGCCACAAGATGCACATGCATTACTAAGTGTGCAAGATGTAGCGACAATGGAAGTCGCATTTGAACGCTTTTTAAATGAAGAGCCAGTGACTGGAACATTCGTATTCCATCCTGAAAATGAAACAGTTGAATTAACGATAGTCGGAAAAGCGGCTCACGGTAGTACACCAGAAGTTGGTGTGAATGCGGGAACTTATTTAGCAGCTTTCTTAAATCAATGTCAACTAACGGGACAAGCTAAACAATTTGTTCAAATGATTACAGAAAAAGTTCACTTAGACTTTGCAGGTGAAAAAATGGGTGTAGCTCATACAGATGAAGTGATGGGTTCAACAAGTGTGAATGCCGGCATTATTACTTTTACTGAAAAAGATCATGGAACATTAGGTGTCAACTTGAGATATCCAAGAGGTATTGCGGTTGAAACAATTGAAATTAGAGCAGAACAAGAATTGAGTCCTTACGGAGCGACAATTGCGCGTGGAAAAGAAAAAGAACCGCATTATGTTCCAGCAGATGATCCATTAGTCCAAACGTTATTAGATGTATATCACCGTCAAACAGGTAATGAAGTGTTCGAACAAACTATCGGTGGTGGAACATATGGTCGTTTACTTAAACGTGGAGTAGCCTATGGTGCACTTTTCCCAGATTCCATTGATACAATGCATCAAGCGAATGAGTTTATTAGTTTAGATGATTTATTCCTTACAACAGCAATTTACGCTGAAGCGATTTACGAATTAATCAAATAATTGAATAAGTATATGCGAGTAGATGAGTTCATTTACTCGCTTTTTTTGTTAAAATCCAATGATTAAAGAAAACGTTTAATGTTACAAAATGATTACATCATAAATGATAATGTAATCGAATTGTCCTTTCTATTGACTCTATAGTTTGATATGCTAATGAGGTAGATTTATTGATATAAATAATATATATGACGCAATAGATAGTCGACGTCAGTAAAAGGAGTTTTATAGTTAATGAAGAAGAATATGTTACTTTTAGGCGCTTCTTGTATGATGTTAGGTCTTTGTGCACCAAAAGCAACGATTCATGCAGATTCGGTTAATCATTTAAAATCCGAACGCCAAACGATTCAAAATGAATCAAAATCTCTAAAAGGGAAAATCGATTCAAAACGTAGTGTTGAAAGTCAAAATAAAAAAGAACAAAGTAAATTGAATACTCGAGTTTCTTCAATTACAAGTGAAGTAGATCAATTAACTGCATCAATTAACGAACAAGAACAACAAATTAATAAAAAAATTGAAGTAATTGCTGAATTAGAGTCTGAAATTCAACATTTAAATCGTGTGATAGCAGGTCGTAAAGAAAAATTAGTTGAACAAGCACGTGCTTTGCAAATTGACGGTGCGAACATGAAGTATATTGAATATTTAATGTCATCTGAAAATCTTTCTGACTTAATTTCAAGAAGTCAGTTAGTGGCTCAATTAGTTCATTCTAATCGTCAAGCATTAGAACAACAAAAAATTGATCAAGCTAATTTACAAAGTAAACAAGATAAACAAGAACAAGAAAAAGATGAATTAGCTCAAATTAAAGCAAAAAATGAAGCTGATCAACAAACATTAATTCAAAATCGTGAAAAGTTAAATCAAGAGATTGAAAAACTGATGAATGAATCAGCTATCGCTCAATCAGAACGTGAAAAATTAGAATTAAAACAACGTGAATTAAATGATAAAGCAGATTTACTAAGCAAACAAATAGCTGAAGAAGAAGCGGCTCAAAAAGCTGCTGAAGCAGCGCGTTTACAACGTGAAAAAGAGGCAGCAGCCCAAGCGGCTCAAGCAGCACAAAACCAAGCATCAGCTTATGCTGCACCTGTAGCGCAAAATCAACGTCCATCATCAAGTGGTTTGATTTATCCAGCACAAGGTGTCTTAACGTCACCTTTTGGTTACCGTATTCACCCAATTACTGGAGCAAGTGATTTCCATTTAGGAATCGATTTAGCAGGCGGTGGACCAATCATTGCAGCACAAAGTGGAACAGTTACAGCAGCAACCTTTAATCCAAGTTATGGTAATATGATTATTATTGATCATGGTAATGGTTTATCTACTTTATATGCTCATTTACAACCTGGATTATTTGTTAGTGTGGGACAATCAGTTGCTCAAGGTCAACAAATTGGTATAATGGGAACAACTGGTGACTCAACAGGCGTTCATTTGCATTTCGAAGTACGCGTTAACGGTAGTCAAGTGGATCCATTAGGATATTTATAAGATAAGTATGAAGACGATGTCGAAAGACATCGTTTTTTTGTTATAATAATGAAATGATAAGTCAATTTTAAGAGGTGTAAAAATGGAAATAATTACTTCCGCACAAAACAATAAAATTAAAACATATTTGAAATTACAAAAAGCTAAACAGCGATATAAACACCAACAATACACCATCGAAGGATGGCATTTAATTGAAGAAGCGTTTAATCATCAAATGGATGTCCAATGGGTCTTTATGACTCAAGCAGTCGCTGATACTAATCAAATGAAAGAATGGATTGTATCGTTTGAAAATACAACACAGTTTTATGTTATATCAAATGACTTAGTCCAATTGATGAAAGCGACTGAAACGAGTCAAGGAATTTTTGCTTGTATTGGCTTACAGCAATTATCATTAGATGATTATTTTTTGAAGTCAACGGATGCGAACGGACCTTTATTAATACTAGATGGTATTCAAGATCCAGGAAATGCTGGGACAATGATTCGAAGTGCAAAAGCGTTTAATTTTAGTGGTGTTATTTTCAGTAAAGATTCAGTTGATCCATATAACGATAAATTAATTCGTTCAACACAAGGTATGTTATTTGAATTACCCCTTATGACGGAATCGCTTGAATTCACATATGAATTCTTAATAAAAATGGGATATACCATTTATGTAACGGACTTAAATGAAGAAGCAATTGATTTACAAACTGCAACGTTCAAAGAAAAAACAGCGCTAGTAATCGGCAATGAAGGTCAGGGGATTAGTGAATTGAGTCGAAGTTTTGCTCATCAATCGCTTGTTATTCCAATGAATGAACGAGTGGAATCATTAAATGCTGGAGTGGCTGCTTCAATTGCCATGTATACAATCGATCGATCAATTCACGCGTAACGAGGCAAACGATTTAATCTTTCTTAAGTTTAGTTGTTCTTTCCATATGGTATAATAATTGAAAGAACATAAAGGTAGGTGGAATTATGGAATATACGAAATGGAAAACGGATGTAGCTTATATTGAATTAGTTAAAGATTTGTTAGAAGCACCGAGTGTGCAAGAATTGGAAAAATATGTTCAACATCATGCGACAACTCGTTTGAACCATTCCATTTCTGTATCACATCGTTCCTATCGAATTGCTAAGTTTTTTAATTGGCACGAAAAAGAAGTAGCACGGGCTGGATTACTTCACGATCTGTTTTATCATGATTGGCGTGAAACAAAATTTATTGAAGGAACACATGCGTACGCGCATCCTTATATTGCCTATCAAAATGCTTTAAAAATTACTGATTTAAACGAATTAGAAAAAGATATTATTGTTAAACACATGTGGCTATCCACATTGTCACCACCACGTTTTAAAGAAAGTTTTTTAGTATCAGCCGTTGATAAATATTGTGCGGTAGTCGAATATTTTTCTGGGTTAAAGGAACGGTGGAGCAAACGATTAAGTTCGCGTTCAAATTAATTGATTCAGTCGATGAAAATCAAAGAGAGAATTTATCGTACGAATCGGTTTGACGTTGCTATTTGATACAGAGATTGCTATACTAAAATCAATGAAAATATAACATTATTTATAAAGACATTGCGAGGAACGGGTTGTAGCTATAATCCACAGGGAGTTATGATGGGACACTGAGAGTCATAACGAGGCGGCTAAGAACTTTTCACTCCTCAAGTTGACTTCGGGAGTCCGTATGGATGAAAGAAGATCCGGTCAGGCCGTTAATCTGTTGAGTGCTAGGTAACTAGAATCAGGGTGGTACCGCGAGACAATTCGTCCCTTTATCGGGAGAATTGTCTTTTTATTTTGTTAAAATTTAGAATTAAAGGAGAAACACTATGCAAATTCAAGAATTACAACAACAAATTGATGCAATTCAGATCGCCGCTTTAGAAGCGATTAAAGCAGCAAGTAATTTAAAGGAACTTGATCAAGTACGCGTTCAATATTTAGGGAAAAAAGGTGAACTAACAGGTTTAATGAAAATGATTAAATCTGTGCCAAATGAGGATAAACCAAAAGTTGGTCAATTAGTTAATGGTGGACGTACCGTCATTGAAGAAGCAATTGAATTGGCAAAAGACGGTTTAAAAGCAAAAGAATTAGAAGAACAGTTAAAGCGTGAAGCGGTTGATGTGACGCTGCCTGGTAGAACACAAGTGATGGGTAATCGTCATGTTTTAACACAAATCATGGAAGAGATAGAAGATTTATTTATTAGTATGGGCTATCAAGTAGTTGATGGATTTGAATTGGAAACCGATCATTATAACTTTGAAATGATGAACTTGCCACAAAATCATCCAGCACGTGACATGCAAGATACATTTTATATTAATGATGAACTCTTATTACGTACTCATACATCACCTGTTCAAGCACGAATGATGGAGCAACATGATTTCACAAAAGGTCCGTTAAAAATGATTAGTCCAGGACGAGTGTTCCGTCGTGATGATGACGATGCGACTCATTCTCACCAATTCCATCAAGTAGAGGGACTAGTCGTAGCAAAGGATATCTCACTAGCTGATTTAAAAGGTACACTAGATTTATTTGCAAAATCACTTTTTGGTGCAGAACGTGAAACACGATTACGTCCAAGTTATTTCCCATTCACTGAACCGAGTGTGGAAGTTGACGTTTCTTGTTTCAAATGTGGCGGTAAAGGCTGCAACGTATGTAAACATACTGGCTGGATAGAAATTTTAGGTTGTGGATTGGTTCATCCAAATGTATTAGAAATGGCTGGTGTTGATCATACAGTTTATTCAGGATTTGCATTTGGTATCGGTGCCGATCGTATCGCGATGTTAAAATACGGTATTGATGATATTCGTCATCTTTATCAAAATGATGTTCGTTTCTTAGAGCAATTTTAAACATAATATCTCACAGTGAATAGAACAAGATGAAGGAGTAAACTATGAAATTATTATACAATTGGGTGAATGAATACGTTGATATTCAGTCCATTAAACCAGAAGATTTAGCAGAAAAGATGTCACGAACAGGAATTGAAGTTGATGCGGTTAGTCGCTTAGATGAATCATTAAAAGGTCTTATTATTGGTGAAATTAAAGAGCTGGCTGATCATCCAGATGCTGATAAATTAAAAGTAGCACAAGTTGATGTGGGTGAAGAAGAGTTCTTACAAATTTGTTGTGGCGATCCAGATATTTTTGTGGGCCAAAAAACAATAGTCGCTCAGCCTGGTGCTCGTTTACCTCATGGAAAAATCAAGAAGAATAAAATGCGTGGCGTCTATTCAGAAGGAATGCTATGTAGTTTAGAAGAATTAGGATTTAAAAATAGTGTGATTCCAAAAGAACAAGATGACAAAGTATTTATTGCGCCATCAGACACGCCAGTTGGTAGTGATCCATTAGCATTGTTAGACATGCGTCAAGCGATTTTAGATTTAGATTTAACACCTAATCGAGCAGACGCATTGAGCGTCCGTGGATTAGTTCATGAAATGAGTGCCATTTATAATTTACCGAATACATTATCTGATGATGTGTTCCAAACAGGAGACTCTGACCAAACTGAACAAATTAAGGTGAGTCGCTCAACAGAATTATCAAGTGATTATAATATTATCGTCATTGAAAACGTCACTGTAAAACCAAGTCCACTTTGGTTACAAATGCGTTTAATGCAATCAGATATTCGTCCAATTAATAACATTGTGGATATTACGAACTATATTTTATTAGAATATGGACAACCATTACATGCATTTGATTATGATCAATTAAAAGAGAAAGAACTAACGGTGCGCTTAGCACATGAAGGCGAATCGTTAGTGACGTTAGATGGTATGACACGAGAGTTATTACCAAGTGATTTAGTTATTTCTAATCAAAATCAAGCAGTTGCCTTAGCAGGTGTGATGGGTGGATTAGATACAGAAGTAACGAATGAAACGAAAAACATTGCCTTAGAGGCTGGTTTATTCGATGGAATTAGCGTTCGTAAAACGTCACAACGACTTGGCTTAAGAAGTGAATCAAGTATTCGTTTTGAAAAAGGAATTAATCAAGCGACTATTTTACAAGCTGGTCTAAAGGCAGCTGAAATGATGGTGGAATTAGCTGGCGGAACCATTGCACCAAAAATCGCAAGTACGTCTAACTTAACGGATGAATTACCAATTATAACAATTACATTGGAACAGGTGAATCGTTTAATTGGGACAGCATTAACCGTTGAAGAAGTTCACCATATTTTAAATCAACTTGCTTTTGAAACGGCCGTTGAAGGTGAAACATTGACCGTACAAATTCCTAAACGACGTTACGATATTACGTTGCCAGAAGATTTAGTAGAGGAAATTGCTCGTATTTACGGCTATGACAGAATACCGATGAAAATTCCCGCAATCGCGACAAAAGGTGGCGGATTAACTGAACAACAACAAATGAAACGTCGTTTACGCACGGTTTTAGAATCATTTGGTTTAAGCGAAACAATTAGTTATGCTTTAACAACACCTGAACGAAGTACATTCTTAAAATTAACAGATGAATCATCTGTTCATTTAAAAATGCCAATGACACGCGAACGTTCTACTTTAAGACAAAGTGTCATTGCAACGCTATTAGAAAGTGTTGAATATAATCAAAAACGTCAACAAAGAGATATTGGTTTTTATGAAATCGGAAATGTTTTTGGTGCAAGTGATGAAACATTAAAATCAACGAGCGAATGCTTACATTTAGGGGTGGCACTTAGTGGGAAACGCCATCTTAATGCGTGGCATACAGCTAGTCGAGAAGTGGATTTCTTTGATATAAAAGGGGTAATCGAATTATTGGCAGATCAATTAGTATCAGTCGATGCATTCGAATTAGTAGCCGATCATACGATTGAGGGAATGCACCCTAACCAAACAGCAATTGTGAAGTATCAGGATCAACAGATTGGTTTTATTGGGCGTTTGCATCCAGAAATGGAAGCAAGTTACGGTATTCAACCGACCTTTATTTTAGAATTAGATTTAACGCCACTATTTAACCGCACATCAGAAGCACTTGTTCAAAAAACGGTACCACGTTATCCAAGTGTATCTCGAGATATTTCACTATTAGCTCCTGTTCATTTAGCTTATGGTGAAATAAAAGCACAAATTGAACGCGCGGGTGGGAAACATTTGAAATCAATCGATTTATTTGATGTGTACGCAGGTGAACATATGAAAGAAGGCTATCGTTCATTAGCTGTATCACTTAAATTCCAAAATCCAAATGCTACTTTAACAGATGAAGCCATTAATCAACGCATAGAAAAAGTTATGGATGCATTAAAACAATTTGAAGAAATAGAAATTAGATAAAATAAAAATGCAGTAAGGTGTTTTCCGCATCTTACTGCATTTTTTTGTAAAATTTTATCCACTATTCTCCTTGTGAGTAATCTAGCAAATGCGATAATTATTAGAAAACATGTTATAATAAATTATAAAACAATGAAGAGAGGCGATAAGCGTGGAATTAACAGAGCTTTCCATAAGCGAATTTTTAAATACACTCGGATCAAAAGCACCAACACCAGGTGGAGGGAGTACTTCTGCGCTAGTCGCTAGTATGGGAATTGCTTTAACACAAATGGTAGCGGAGTTGACGGTCGGAAAGAAGAAATATAGCGCCTCACAAGAAGTGATGGAGCATATTTTAGTCCAAACGAGTCAATTACGTGACAAATTATTAAAACATATGGAACTAGATGTACAAGCATTTAGTGCAGTCTCAGCAGTTTTTAAAATGCCTAAAAATACGGACGAAGAAAAAAAAGAACGCCGTGAAGCAATGCAATTAGCACTTAAAGGAGCAGCACAGGCTCCGTATAATATGATGCCGACTATTGTTGAAGCGTTGGAAGTAACACGCTTAGCTGTAGGACGATCTAATCAACATGCTTTAAGTGATTTAGGTGGAGCAGCGCTTAATTTAAAAGCAGGACTTGAAGGCGCGTGGTTAAATGTTTTAATCAATTTAGATCTAATTAAAGATGAAAAATTCGTGCAAGAAATGAAGCAATCTGGAGAAATTCTATTAGAAAAAGGAATACAACAGGCTAATGAAATACACGAAGCTGTCCGATCACTATATGACTAGAAAAAGGAGAAATGTTAATGAAATATTTATCAGACATTGAAATAGCACAACAAACAAAAATGAAACCAATCGTCGAAATTGCTGAATCCATTGGGTTAAAGGAAGACGATTATAGCTTATTTGGAAAATATAAAGCAAAATTAAACGCACATGAATTAAATCGAATGAGTGATCAACCTGATGGCAAATTGATTTTAGTTACGGCGATTACACCAACGCCAGCAGGAGAAGGTAAAACAACAACGTCCATTGGCTTAGCAGATGGATTGAAAAAAATTGGGAAAAATACAATGCTCGCATTACGTGAGCCATCATTAGGACCAGTATTCGGTATAAAAGGTGGCGCAGCTGGTGGCGGCTATGCGCAAGTAGTTCCCATGGAAGATATCAATTTACATTTCACCGGCGATTTCCATGCGATTGGTGCAGCTAATAATTTAATTGCTGCGATGCTAGATAACCATATTCATCATGGCAATGAGTTACAGATTGATCCTCGTCAAATCACATGGAAACGAGCAGTTGATATGAATGACCGCCAACTTCGTCACATTGTTGATGGGTTACAAGGACGTACAAACGGTGTACCTCGTGAAGATGGATTTGATATTACCGTTGCATCCGAAGTGATGGCTGTTTTCTGCTTATCAAGTAGTTTAACTGAATTAAAAGAAAAATTAGGTCGGATGATTGTAGCATATAATTTTGAAGGACAACCAGTAACAGTTAAAGATTTAAAAGCAGATGGTGCCGCTGCTGCCTTACTAAAAGAAGCTATTCATCCTAATTTAGTTCAAACGTTAGAACATACACCAGCTATTGTCCACGGTGGACCATTCGCAAATATTGCGCACGGCTGTAATAGTTTATTAGCCACTAAATTAAGTATGAAATATGCCGATTATACGGTTACTGAAGCAGGTTTCGGTGCAGATTTAGGAGCAGAGAAATTTGTTGATATTAAATGTCGTCTAGGTGGCATCAAACCAGACGCGGTAGTGTTAGTAGCGACTATTCGAGCATTAAAAATGCATGGTGGCGTTTCTAAAAAAGAGTTAGGAAGCGAAAATGTTCAAACAGTTATTGATGGATTACCGAATTTACTAAAACATTTGGATACAGTTCAAAATGTGTATAAATTACCATGTGTAGTAGCGATTAATCAATTTCCATTAGATACAGAAAAAGAATTAGAAGCAGTAGTGGAAGCTTGTCGTGAACGTGGTGTTGCAGTTGAAGTTTCACAAGTATGGGAAAAAGGTGGCGATGGTGCTGTCGACTTAGCCCATCATGTGGTTCAATTAACGGAACAACCGAATGACTTCACTTTTACTTATGAAGATACCGACTCGATTGAAGAAAAATTGAATCAAGTCGTTCAAAAAGTATACGGTGGACGTTCTGCTAAATTAACGGGTGCTGCTCGTCGACAAATGAAAGAGTTAGAACGATTAGGATTTAGCGACTTACCAATTTGTATGGCTAAAACACAATACTCACTATCAGATAATGCACAAAAGTTAGGTGCACCAACTGATTTTGATGTAACGATTCGTAACTTAAGTGTATCAGCAGGTGCTGGTTTTATCGTTGCCTTAACCGGTAAGATTATGACTATGCCTGGTTTACCAAAAGTACCAGCGGCAGAACAAATTGATGTGAACGAAGCGGGAGAAATTACCGGATTATTTTAAGATAAACAGTTTAGGATAAAATAAAATTTTGGAAATACTCAGGTGCTATTTCTAATTAAAAATGAAATAGCATCTGTTTATTTGTTGTGATATACTTTGCTATATAAATAACTAATCGTACAAATTGTTATTCATTTTTGTATGACATTTAATTAAATTGAAAAGGAATGATGCAATGAATTTACAAAAAAAACCATATCACCCATCTAATCGAGTGAGATTTAGCCCAGCATTAAAACTATCTTTATTTGCTTTAATTATCGCTTTTCGTATTATGTTAAGTTATATCCAACCTTTCAGTATTCCGCCATATGTTCAAATGGGGGTTGGTTTTATTGGATCGGCTTTAATGGGAGCGTTAGTCGGCCCAATAGCCGGGTTTGCATTAGGCGGACTGTCGGATATATTGACTTTCTTCATTGGCGGAGGAAGTTGGGGATATTTCTTTCCAGGTTATACCTTTTCTGCTGCATTAGGTGGAATGATTTATGGTATCGGTCTATATCGTCAAGAAAAATCATGGCAACGTATTATGTGGACCGTTTTAGCAGTGACACTTATTTGTAATATTGGATTTGGTTCGTTATGGATTAAAATGATGACGGGTAAGGCATGGATGGTCTTTCTTCCGCTACGTGTGATGAAGAATTTAATTTCTTTCCCATTAAATACGATGGTATTGACTTTAATCTTTAAACAAGCAACTATTCAACGCTTTATTCAAAAATATGAATTGTAATATGAGGTAAGGTGGTGAAAGGGAATGACTCAATGGATTCGACCCCATACAATTGATGAGATTGAAGTACTAACATCCTTTATTTTTAAAGCGACTAGTGATGAACATAAAATTCCTAGAATGCGTGAATTATTTGATTACTTTAATCAAATGGGATGTTATGATCAAACGACTTTTATTCACGTCGTGGGGACTAATGGTAAAGGATCGACGGGAAGAACGTTAGCGACTTTATTAACGCAAATGAATCAAGCGACTGTTCTTCATTTTACCTCACCACACTTATTACAAGTGACGGAACGAATTTCAGCTGACTTAGAAGCTATTTCTTCTGCATCATTTATTCAATCATTTAATCAATTAGTCGAGTTAATTCGCAATGAACTCACTTTTGAACCAGAAGAGTTAGGTTTTTTTGAGTGGTTGTTTAGTATTTATTTATTTGAGTTAGCACAACGACAATCGCAGTTTGCTATTGTCGAAGCGGGAATTGGTGGCCTATTTGACGTAACAAACGTTGTACCAGGTGCCTATGCTATTTTGACAAATATCGCACGTGATCATGAGGAAATGTTAGGTCATACGTTAGAAGCTATTGCAATACAAAAATTAGGCGTATTGAAACCTAAACAAAAGATGGTAATCGGCCCACTCTCAAAAGAATTATCAGATTTAGCGCAAACGCATGCTCATTCAATTGAAGCGTATTTATTTAAATGGGACGAGAATTTTGAAGCAAATCAGCTCAATGTACTGGCGGATGGAACTTACCAGTTTAACTTGTCCATTCGGGAGATGAATGACCTATCTGCAATAAATATGTTGTTACAGACACATTTAATCGGGTCATATCAAGTAACTAATGCAAGTTTGGCAGTATATACTTATTTATTAATTGCTCAAGATCGAATAGCGCCTATCAAATGGACTGATTCATTTCACAAGCAATTGCAAATGGCGTTACAACAGGTGACTTGGTCAGGTCGTTTAGAAGCGATGAATGCTTATGATGCGCCAATATATATTGATGCTGCACACAATTTAGAAGCGGTTCAACAATTAATGAAACAATTGGATGCACCGCCTTTTTCAAATCAATCCATTACACTCGTATATGCTGCTTTGAAACGAAAACACATTGATGAAATTTTAACGTGGTTGACAGAAGTTTTTTTGCCCAAACATTCAAATGTTCAATTGTTGCTGACGACGATTGATCATGTTGGAGCAGCAGATTTTACAGATTATGCACCGTATTTGACTGATAACATATCATATATTGAAAAGAAACATTTAGAAACAATGTTTCGACAAGCATCATCAACTATAATTAGTTTCGGATCATTATATTTTGTAGCAGAATTACTTACATTAAATGAAGAGACACAAAAAAACTGACGAGTTATCTCGCCAGTTTTTTTGCTTTTTCAGTATTTTTAAAATGTAATTTAGCTGTATGAAATAGCGCTTCTTCACCATATTTTTTAATTAAAGTAGCAGCCATTTGATCACTTTGAGCACTAGCGCCCGAAGGTAGGATGACTTGATATGGAGCACCTAGTGTTTCTAAACTGGTTAAAAATGCATCGCGAGCAATAATAGAAGCTGCTGCAACAGCAAGATGTTCACTTTCAGCGCGATAAGTACTATAAAGCTTAGATTGTGTTTTCTTCTTTTCATTTTTTATATGTTTTAAATAAGTACTTGTTGCTTCAAATTCATCGATTAATAGTCCGTCAAGTGGTTGGTGATCATTCAAAATGCGTGTTTCTAATTTAGTAAGGACGTGATTATGTAAAATGGCTTTCATTTGATGTTGTGACATCGTCTGAATGACTTCGTTATATTTTTGTGGGGGAACAATGCAAAGTTCGTACGGAATCGTCTGTTTAATCTCTTGAGCTAATTGACGAATGGTTGTATCGGTCATTGTTTTCGAATCACGCACACCTAATTGATTTAATCGTTTCATTTCCTTTGGTCCGACATAGGTTGCTGCGACAGTTACCGAACCAAAATAGCTCCCATTTCCATTTTCATCGGATCCAATAATGTGCCACGAGTCGAAATCTGCCGGTAAGGGCTGTTTTTTTGAACGAGTAGATTTTTTTGAGGGGGAAGAAACAGTGTGATCTCCTTGAATGCCAAGATCTTGTGCCAATTGTTGGGGGGCTGGACCTTGAATCATTAATTTACCGGATTGATAAGCTGTAATAGTATGGCCATCTTTTTTAGCTAAGAAGATGGTGTGCGGGGGCTTGCTTTGAATCGAATCGTTCAATTGTTGAGCTAATTGATTTAATTCAGATAAATTTAATTTTAAGACGAGTACTTCATTCATTATTATTCCTCCTATAAGCTTAATCTTCTAATCTGTTAGTCAAATTCTCTTAACTATGATAAAATGAATCTATCCAAATGACAAGTAGAGGTGAAATCTAATGTCCAATAAGCAGCGAATAAAAGCGACAATTAATGGAAAAGACTATACAATGATTAGTTCGTTTAGTCAAAACCACATGCAAGCTGTAACAGCTATTTTAAATAAGGAATTAAAACAGATAAAGGAAAAATTGCCTAATTTGTCAACAGAGGACGCCGCCATTTTATTGGCAATTAACGCGACTTCAAAACAATTAGCTGAATCATTGAAAAAAGCACCTGAAGAATTAATTGAACCACCGTCAGAATTAGACGTAACGCAACCTATCGAACAATCAGTGGGTGTTAATCGACGATTAATTACTGATTCAGATCAAATGTTACAGGCAATTCAAGCTAAAAATAAAATAGCTGGCCAACAAATTCGTGCCAAAGAAAGAAGGTAACTTAGTGGTATTAACAATCATTATTATTTTTAATCTTTTAATCGGCCTTTATCGTGGTGCGAGACGAGGTTTTTTGCTCCAATTAATTTTAACAATGGGGTATTCGGTTAGCTTTTACGTTGCCAAATTATACTATATTCAGTGGAGTGAATGGGTTGAAATGTTTGTCCCTTTTCCTTCATCGACCGATGCAACAGGATTAACCTTTTATTCAGCGATGGAACAAATTAATTTAGATACAGCTTTTTATCGGGCATTGACGTTTATTTTAATTTTAGTCAGTGGCGTTATTATCACACGATTACTGGGCTATTTATTACGTGAAGTACGTTTCTTACCTGTTATCTCACATGCTAACGGATTTTTAGGTGCTATCGTAGGAATGGCCGTTAATTATATGGGTACATTTTTCTTTCTCAGTTTATTGAGTTTTGTTCCTTTAGAAATGATTCAACAACAATTTGTAGATAGTCAGTTGGCGTATTTTATCGTTGACCGCACACCATTTATTAGTGAACTATTAATGAATTGGTGGTGGCGTTAATTCGCTAAAAATACAAGATAGAGAGATAAATAGGTGATGGAATGATTGAAGGTAAAATATTAGATATTCTAGAATATAAACGTGTATTGAAACGTATCGCTAGTGAGACGCGAACAGAGCTTGGCCAAACATACGTGATGAATATTCGACCAAGTACACAACGACATGAAATTCAAAATTGGTTGGATGAGACGGAAGAAGTGATGCAGCTTATCCAAGCTCAAAAGACCTTGCCATTAAGTTCACTTGAACAAATGGATCCAGCGTTACAACGTTTAAAAATATCGGCAGATTTAAATGGGCAAGAGTTAGCTTCGATAAAGAAATCCCTACAAATTATTCGTGAATTAAAGCAATTTGTATTAAAAGAATTAGAATTATGGTCAAAATTGCCTTTATTAAAAGAACGAATTGAAGCATTAAATGATTTACCTTCTATTTATCGCGTGTTATCGCAAACGATAAGTGATCAAGGAGAAGTATTTGATACCGCGACTTCGAAGCTTCATGGATTAAGGCAAGGCATTCGCCAATCTGAACAAAAATCAAGAGAAGTCTTAAATGAATATTTAACCGAAAAATATGCACATTATTTGTCTGAACGTTTGATTACCATTCGAAATGAACGTTATGTAATTCCAGTAAAAGCAGAATTTAAAGGAATATTTAAAGGAGTCGTTCACGACCAAAGTAGTACAGGACAAACGTTATTTATTGAACCAGGACGATTAGTCCAAGAAGGTAATCATTTAAGAGAATTACGCATGCAGGAAAAGCAAGAAGTGCGTCGGATTTTATGGGAATTAAGTAGTGAATTAGCCCCAGAGGTTGACATATTAATTGAAAACCATCGACAAATTGCGTATTTAGATATGATTCAGGCGCGTGCCAAATGGGCGTATACGTCAAACTATAACGTTCCAATAATTAACGATCATCAAGAAATTCGTTTGATCCAAGCCATTCATCCACTGTTAGATTCAAAAGAAGCTGTTCCTAATACTATTGCATTGGGAACAGATTATGAAGCGATTTTAATTACAGGGCCAAATACTGGTGGGAAAACCGTCTTGTTAAAAACTTTAGGTTTGCTCCAATTAATGGCTCAGTCTGGGCTATATATTCCGGCTGAATCAGGTAGTACGGTTGGTATTTTTAATGGAGTATTTGCTGATATTGGAGACGAGCAATCCATTGAACAAAGTTTAAGTACTTTCTCAGCACACATGACTAATATTATTCGTATTTTAAAACAAGCTGATGATAAAAGTCTGATTTTATTTGATGAAATCGGGAGTGGTACAGATCCACAAGAAGGTGCTGCTTTAGCGATTGCTATTTTGGACTATATTGGCCAATTAGGCAGTTTAGTTGTAGCGTCTACGCATTATCCTGAATTAAAAATTTATGGATCTGATCGTCTAAAAACAGTCAATGCGAGTATGACATTTGATTCAGAGACGTTAAAGCCAACGTATCAATTAGTGATGGGGGTACCTGGAAGAAGTAATGCATTAGACATTTCACGTCGTTTAGGTATGCCCGCATCGATTATAGAGTCTGCCCAACAAGGGATTTCAACCAAAAGTCACGCATTAGACCGTGTGATCAAGGAATTGGATGAAAAACGTCGACATGCCGACAATGATAGTCAACAACTGCGTCAACAACTGAAACAAAGTGAACGCTTATTGAATGATTTAACGATTGAATATAATCGTTACCAAAAAGAACGTCAACGTTTATTAAAAGAAGCAGAAGAAGAAGCGCAACGTTTAATTGATGATAAACTTAAAGCAGCTGAGGCAATTATGAGTGACATTCGCGAAATGCAAAAAGAAGCCAAAACATCTGTTGTAAAAGAACATGAATTAATTGATCAAAAGCGTCAAATGGAAAGTTTACGACCTGAACTTGCAGGCAATCGCATTTTAAAACGTGCAAAACGTCAACGCGCCTCGGAAGAAGTATTAAAAGTGGGACAAGAAGTTCACGTATTAAGTTTTGGTCAACGGGGTGTCTTACTTGAAAAAACAGGTAAAAAAGAGTGGGCGGTTCAAATGGGAATTATTAAGATGAAATTGCCAGAGAAAGATTTGGAATGGATTCAACCACCAAAAGAACAAGAAAAGCCAAAACATACTTTAAAAAGTGCTAAATCAGTTCATGTCTCAACCACATTGGATTTACGCGGTAAGCGTTTTGAAGATGCGCAACATGAATTGAAATTGTATTTAGATCAGGCTTTATTAGCAAACTATCCATTCGTAACCATTATCCACGGTATGGGAACAGGAGCGATTCGTGATGCTGTTCATCAAGTGTTAAAAGCTCACTCGCAAGTTAAACGTTTTAAATTTGGTGCGCCTAATGAAGGTGGTTATGGTGCGACGATTGTATATTTTAAAGATTGAGCAATTCTGTTTACATTTGAAACGAATTGAGTAAAATAGGTTGTAGCATCTTATATGAAACAACGATTTAAAGGAGGAATAAAAATGGTATTAGAATTAACAGATCAAATGTTTGAAGAAACAGTTAGCGAAGGGTTAACATTAGTAGACTTTTGGGCACCATGGTGTGGTCCATGTCGTATGCAAGCGCCAGTTATTGAGTCTTTAGCAGAAACATTTGAAGGAAAAATGACTGTAGCTAAACTTGATGTAGATGAAAATAAAGAACAAGCTGTAAAATACGGCATTATGAGTATTCCAACATTAATGTTGTTTAAAGACGGCGAAGTTGTTGAAAAAATGATTGGTCTTCAACCAGAAGAAAAATTAGAAGCTTTAATTGAAGAACATTTAGCATAAACTTGAAAAAAAGAGCGGGTTCGCTCTTTTTTTGTTGCTCCGAAATTACTCCTATTAAATCATTTGTCTTTTAATCAACAAAAAGGCATAATAAAGCTATATCAATAAAAAGGATGACTATCATGGAGAATATTTTATCTTTTATGAAAAAGATTCAATTGGAATATGTATTTGCTAGTCTAATTATTTTTTGTGCTCTAACCGTTCTTTATCAGAGCATGTTAACGTATGAAGATACGATTCAATTGGATCAAAAGAAAATTGAATATACAGGAACTGTTAGAAATCATAAAATGAACGGCATGGGAACACTAGTGTTTGAAGATGGTAGTTTATATAAAGGGAATTTTTCGAACGGACTTTTTGACGGTCGTGGGATTTTTATTTCCAGTAAAGGGTGGCAGTACGAAGGGACTTTTAAAGAAGGCAAAGCGGAAGGCAAGGGCGTATTGACAACGGAGACACATACCATTTATGAGGGGACTTTTAAACAGGGGATTTATCAAAAATGAAAATAAAATGGTTTTCAATTATACGAATTGTCGGTCTGTTACTCGTATTACTTTATCACTTTTATATTAAACAACTACCTGGTGGGTTCATTGGAGTTGACATTTTTTTCACTTTTTCAGGCTATTTAATTACTGCTCTGTTAATTGATGAATATAGTCGAGATAAACGGATTAATTTAAAACGTTTTTTTAATCGGCGTTTTTACCGAATTGTTCCCCCTGTTATTTTAATGTTAGTAGTTACTTTACCTTTTACACAGTTAGTTCGTTCAGATTTTATTGCAGGCATGAGTCGTCAAGTGTTAGCCGTATTAGGTTTTGTAACGAACTACTTTGAAATACTGACAGGTGGTAATTATGAAGCGCAATTTGTTCCACATCTTTATGTTCATACATGGAGTTTGGCGATTGAAGTTCATTTTTATATCGTTTGGGCCATTGTACTCTGGGGAGTGAGTCGACGTGCTAAAAGTTTAGGACATTTTAGAGGTATCGTTTTTTTAACTTCACTAGCTTTATTTGGGTTAAGTGCTATCAGTATGATGATACGTGCTTATTTCACGAATCAACTATCGATTGTTTACTTTTCATCATGGACACATGTTTTCCCATTTTTTATTGGGAGTATGTTAGCTACTTTTGTAGGAGTTCATCGCCTGACTGTATCTTTTGAACGTGTTCATCAATCATGGCAAACGAAACATGCCATTGGTACGATGGGAGTTAGTGTTGTTTTACTTTTAGCCTTATCTTTAGGGTTATCATTTGATGATAAAATGACTTATTATATAGGATTCGTTCCAGCTAGTGCTTTGGCGGCATTAATGATTTTGTCTGCTCGTGTTTTACATGAAAAAACGCCAACTAAAGAAGAACCAGTCTGGATAACTTATATTGCTAATATTAGTTATGGTGTTTATTTATTTCATTGGCCTTTTTATATTATTTTTTCAGAGCGCATGAGTCATAGTTTAGCCGTTAGTGTGACCATCATTTTGTCGATTGTCTTTGCCACATTTTCTTATTACTTTATAGAACCACTATTGGTAGGAAAACAAGTGATTTTATTCAATCAATGGAATATTACACCTTACAAGTATTTTATTTATCTTTTTAGTTTATTATTTATGATTCATGCATATGCAATTGTTCAAGAGGCACCAGCTGTTGGAGCATTTGAACAAGATATGCTCACACAAGGTCTTATTCAATCAAAAGATAATATGGAAACGACTCGTGAGTTCGTCAATCGCCAAAAAGCTACTAAATATAATGTGCCAAAAGGTGCAATGATAATTGGCGATTCCGTTACACTAAGAGCAAGAGGGTCATTAGAAACAATGATGCCAGAATTAATTGTTGATGCAAAAGGTAGTCGAAATACTAGTCAAGCGCTATCTATTTTGAAAAACAATATTGCCAATGGTGCTATTGTTCGCAATATTATTATCGCGACAGGTGTGAATATTATTTATAATTATGAAGAAGAATTAAATCAAATTGTAAAAACAATTCCAGATGGTTACCATTTGATTTTTGTTACACCTTATGATGGGAATTCTGAAACCTATGACGATCCGATTGCTGAGAAACATCGTGCATATGAATTAAAACTAGCGAAGCAATATGATTTTATTTCAATTGCCGATTGGCATGAAGCGGCTGCTAAACGTCCAGATATTTGGGTGGATAGTGATTATATTCATTTTGGGAATGATATGGATACGATTGGAAAAGGCGCTAATCTTTACGCACGGACGATTTTAGAGGCTATTCAACATGCTGAGAATTTACCAGTTAAAGGTGTTCAATCATCAACTAAACAAACAAAATAAGACAGAAACACTGCATTGATATGCTCCCCCTAAAGTAGACACTTGAAAAAGTAAAACTATTTTAGGGGGAGTTTTTCATGCGTAAAAATAAACGTTATTCAGCTAATGAGTTAATGTATTTTATTGATCTCTATTTAATCAGTGGAATATCCTATGCAGAACTACAGGAAAATTATGGCTTAAAATTAAATAATAAAAACTTTCGAAAGTACCTTAATAAGTATAGAATACATGGGCCTTCGGCTTTAATATCGAAAGGTAGCAATAACAATTATTCTGAGCAGTTTAAAAAGAAAATTATTGAGGAATGTTTGAGCAATGAAGCCTCTTATTTAGAGCT
>NZ_JAGN01000018.1 GCF_000526675.1 Atopobacter phocae ATCC BAA-285 | reverse complement strand
CAATCGGTTAATTGGCGCTGTCCTGATGGACACACATGACGAATGGCTCAGTTCTACAAGAAAGTATATCAAGTTTAACCAGTAAGAGAGTATAGAACATTGTATAGTATTTTACACAAGATTATGGACTTGACTTTTATTTATCCGCATTAGATTTCATCATCTATTTTATTCTATTTTCTGTCTTTAACATATTTCTAATCTAATGAGAGGAGGATGTCCGATGAACTGTCGTCACTGTGGGGCGCCCATTGAATTAACGGATCGATTCTGTTCAAATTGTGGAGCGAGTGTTCAGCAAGAAAACAAAACGCATCAAGTGAATGTGGAACATCTTCAACCACAAGATACATCATATACGAATTCTGCAGATACATCACACTCATCCATTAGTTTATTGAATAAATGGTGGTGGGTTATTCTTGCCGCACTAGCAATCGGTGGATACTGGTTTTATCAGTCTAATCAAAAAATTAAGCTCATAGACTATGTTGAAGTCGAAGTAGTAGGATTAGACTCGCGAGGTCAAGCGTCTGTTTCAATTGATTATGATAGACTTTATGACGTGTATGTAAAATCAGGTCAAAAAAAGTATAAAGATCAATATGAGTTGGATGATGCTTTAAACGAAAAAGTTGATATAAACATTAATCCAGTATTTAATTTATCAAACGAAGATAATCTGACAGTGACCGTTACTTCTAAATTATCCGAATTTAAAGGCGGAAAGAAAAAATTAACGGTAAAAAATTTACAAAAACCAAAAGTACTTAAATTAGAAGATGTTTTCAAAACAGTCGTTGTGTCGTTTGAAGGAGCCAATCGCTATGGCAAAGCGATTATTGAAAATAATTTACCAGATGGATTAGATACTTTAAATTTTGAAGTGAAAAATAATGGTCATTTAAGCAATTCAGAAAAAACACAACTCCTTCTTCCAGAATCAGAACTTCAAACGCTAGAAGACCTGGGATACGTATTAGACAAGAATTTTAACGTCTATGTAAATGTCGAAGGATTAGCGAATGTTGTTGATTATGCTAAAGATATTACGAATTATGAAGATATACAGCGACGTATATCGGAAGAAATTTTAAGAACGCATAAAGATATAGATGCGACAAAGATGTACGGGACAAGATATGAATTGAAACGAGAAGCAACAATTTACCGTCCAGCTGCCGATCGTTCGGATCAATACGGAACGCTTCTTGATATATATACAGTAAAAGAATATAATGGCGGAACAGATGGACGACTAAGACGAACATTTACTGATGTTATAGGCTTCCATAATATTTTAGTTGATGAATCGAATAAAGCAGATTTATCACAAATGAAGCCACTTACACTATTTACTAACTTATCAGAAACAAAAGATAGTATTATCCAAAATTTAAAGTCAGATGGCTATGAGCTAGTAGAATAACAAAAAACCTCTATCGTTTTTAGATAGAGGTTTTTGCCGTTTACTAAACCGTTTATTTGGTTACAAGAATGATTCCCATGGCTTCTAATCCAGCGTGTGCTGCGACGACTGGACTGGTATGTGTCACAATCGATTGAGCTTCAGGAAATTCATCACGAAACATTTGAATAATGGAGCGATTGAAATCAGTCATGTTGACATAACAAAAATCAATCACTAATACGTCATCTTTAATTTTTAAATATTCATCTTTTAAGCGCTCGAATTCGCGTTTAATAGCTTTCATACCGCGTCCTTTAGCAATTAAAGTATTTCCTTCAGTTTCGTTAAATTCTAAAAAGACTTTGATATTCAATAAGTTGCTCAATAACCCTTTAGCACGAGACATGCGGCCACCTTTAGTTAAGTTATCTAAATGAACAACATCTAAATAAATCTTTGTACGACGCTTAATATCAATAATCTTTTCAATAATTTCTTCTAATGATTTACCTTCTTGAGCGAGCAAATGTGCCGCAATTACTTGATAGGCCAATCCACGAGTTGTTACACCTGAATCAACAACGGTTACTTTACCTTCAGCTAATTCCGCAGCTTGTCGACTAGCATTAACAGTCCCGCTTAATTTTTCAGAAGCTAAAATAGCTAATACTTCACTACCATCTGCAGTTAATTCATCAAAAACTTCTTTAAAACGCCCAATACTTGGTTGAGCAGTTTTTGGTAATTCTTCAGATTGTTGCATTTTAAGCACAAATTCCTCTTTTGTTAAATTTTCTCCATCCGTGTAGTTTTCGCCATTAATCGATACAGTTAAGGGCACGACAGTAATGGCGTATTTGGATAATTCTTCAGTCGTTAAATCTGAAGTGGAGTCGGTAACTATTTTGACTTGTTTCATATAAGCCACCCCTTTTCTAAATCCAGTTTACCATATAAATAAGAAAAACGATAGGGAGGTGAATAGAATTTTTAATATGATTTATTATATAAGAAATAACTTATCAAAAATGGAGAGTTCAATTTTAGAGAAAAGAGCTGTTATTTTTTTGAAAAATGAATTGCAATTTTCTTTATAAATAAAAGCAAACTATCAGTGGAATAATCGTCATTCTGAATAAAAAAGAATAGAATTTCGAATGTGTCTAATAAATGCAGTCATCTATTTAAGTGAAAAATTATGATATACTATGGAGTGATGATAAATATCATACGTCGAGTGTTAGGAGAAAAATTCACATGGATGGCATTATTATATTAAATAAAGAAAAAAGTATGACGAGTCACGATTGCGTCAATATTTTACGTGGTATATTAAAAACGAAAAAAATTGGACATACAGGTACACTTGATCCGAATGTAACCGGCGTTTTACCAATGTGTATCGGTCAAGCAACGAAATTAGTTGAATGGATGACCAATTCAAGTAAAACATATGAGGGAAGCATCACTTTGGGTTATTCAACGGAAACAGAAGATCAATATGGAAAAGTAGTTGAAAAACTGAAGTTAAATCAAGCAGTTGATGAAAGTTTAATTGACCAAACACTGTCACAAATGGTCGGCGAATTAAAGCAAATTCCTCCTATGTATTCTGCGGTGCGAGTGAATGGGAAACATTTGTATGAGTATGCTCGTAATAATCAAACAATCGAGCGTCCGGTACGAACCATTCAAGTCTATGAATTGCGTCGTACCTCATCCGTGATTTATAATGAAGTAACACAAACATGTACGTTTGACTTCTTAATTACTTGTTCGAAAGGGACATATGTCAGAACAATTGCGACAGATTTAGGTGTTCAACTAAATATTCCAAGTCATATGTCACGACTCGTTCGTATATCGAGTGCAGGATTTTCAATTGATCAAGCGCACACATTAGATGAAATACGTGAACATGAATCCCATTACTTAATTCCTTTAATGGACGTTTTAAAGAAGTATCCGAAAGTAGTCGTGCCAAAGTCATTAGAACGCTTAGTTCAAAATGGTGCGGTATTACGTCGTGAACAATTTGAACAAGTAGAAGCGCAAGATTGGATATCCCCCCAGTTATTAGTTATTAATGACGTACCAATTGGATTTTACGGACAACATCCAACGAAGTCAGACTTAATTAAACCATTAAAGATGTTTTCTTTTAAAGGAAATGAATAAGAGAGGTTTTGTATGAAAGTTATTGAATTAACCTATCCTTTAAATGCAGGCGATGTAGTCAATCAACCCATCGTATTGGCTTTAGGTTTTTTTGACGGGTTACATAAAGGCCATCAACGAGTCATTGAAACCGCAAAAACAATTGCTAAAGCACGCAATTTACCATTGGCATTGATGAGTTTTAATCGACATCCTGCTGTTATTTTTAAAGAAATGAAAGAAGAGCAAATGAAGTATTTGTCACCCCCTGCCTTAAAAGAAGTGTTACTTGAGCGATTTGGCGTTGATTATTTTTATCGCGTCGATTTTAGCGAAGACTTTGCACAACTCCGTCCTCAAGCATTTGTGAATCAATATTTAGTAGGTCTACATGCTGAAGTGGTCGTTGCTGGCTTTGATTATACATATGGGCCACACGCAATCGCGAATATGGACACGCTACCGACATATGCAGCGAATCGATTTGATATTGTGAGTATCCCAGAAGAACGCCTATTAGATGGAAAAGTAAGTTCTACGAGAATTCGTAAGTTTCTAGGTGAACACGCGGTTGGACAAGTGAATGATATGTTGGGGTACTATTATACAATAAGTGGTCAAGTCGTTCACGGGAAAAAACGAGGTAGCACTTTAATCGGCTATCCAACTGCTAATTTATCGGTGGATGCACCTTATCATCTACCGAGTGTCGGTGTTTATGCGGTCATGGTACGAGTCAACGATGAATGGCTGCCTGGATTTGCTTCAATCGGTTATAATCAAACATTTGAATCACGAATTGATACGCCTCTAACTATTGAAGCGCATATTTTCGATTATCAAGCAGACCTTTACGGACAAACGATTCAAATTGCTTGGATTAGTTACTTAAGACCGATGGAAAAGTTTGCTTCAATTGATGCATTAATTGCTCAGCTTCATTTAGATAAAGTAGAAGCACTCAAACAATTAGCTACTGTTCAACCTGAACAATTAATTGATTTATAAAACGAAAGAAAGACGCCAAAATAAGGGCGTCTTATATTGAAAGGAATGTCATTTTGAGTCAAATAATTCAATCCCAAAATAAGCGTGCTGTATACATTCACATTCCTTTTTGTGAACATATTTGCTACTATTGTGACTTTAATAAAGTATATTTAGAAGGACAGCCAGTTGATGAGTACGTTGATTTGCTCGTTCGAGAAATGGAATTGAAAACAGCCCAAGATCGAGTCAACCATCAAAAAGAAACCGTACAAAGTATTTATATTGGTGGAGGCACACCTAGTGTATTAACGTTGGGCCAATTTGAACGACTTTTCAAAGGAATATACGACTGTTTTAATCTTCAACCAGATGGAGAATTTACGATTGAGATGAATCCAAATAACGTATCACAAGAAGTTCTTGCGCTTTTTAAAACGTATGGCGTCAATCGGCTAAGTGTTGGCGTACAGTCTTTTGATGATGACCTATTAAAACGTATTGGACGAACACATAGTAAATCCGTTGCAATCGATGCTTTTCATCAAATTGAACGAGCGGGATTTGATAATGTGTCTATGGATTTAATTTTTCGTTTACCTCATCAAAGTATTGAACAATATCAAGCGAGTTTAGATACGGCTTTATCAATTGATTTACCACATTATTCCGTGTATTCATTAATTTTAGAACGAAAGACCGTCTTTTATAACTTGATGCGTCTAGGAAAATTACCGCTCCCGTCAGAAGATACAGAAGTCGAAATGTTTGCTCGAACCATGCAACAAATGGAAGCGAATGGTAGACATCACTACGAAATTAGTAACTATGGTAAGCCCGGTTATGAAAGCCAACATAATTTAGCCTACTGGAATCGAGTCGACTATTATGGATTTGGAGCAGGAGCGCACGGATTAATTAATAATGTTCGATATCAAAATTTAGGACCGATTCAACATTACCTTAATCCTTTACGAAATCACGAATTACCAATCTTAGAACAAAATGAATTAACATCCCGCCAACAAATGGAAGAATTCTTTTTCTTAGGTTTGAGAAAAATGGAAGGCGTTAACTTTCAAACATTCGAGCAACAGTTTAATCAATCGGTCGCTTCTATCTATCAAGAAACGATTGATCATTTGAAGCATATAGAATTGATTGAATCTACTGCCCAAGGTATCAAATTAAGTCCTCAAGGGGTATATTTAGGCAACGACGTTTTTCAAGCTTTTTTATTGGAAGACTAGATGTTTCCTATCATAATAGTTACACAAACACTTTGTTTAGCGCACGTCAAGTTCAGTCAAAAGTCTGAGTTTATTACCTTGACTTAATCTAACCAAAGTGTTAAATTATATACAGGGTTAGCACTCAACCTATCCAAGTGCTAAAGGGGTGATGAGGTGTTAACCAAAAGACAATTGCATATTTTTCAATTAATCATTCAGTTATACAGTGAACTCAAGGAGCCAATTGGTTCGAAGACATTACTTGAAAATAGTGATTTGACTGTTAGTTCAGCCACATTACGAAATGAAATGGTCCGTTTAGAATCACTTGGATTGATTGAGAAAAACCACTTATCATCTGGACGAATACCTTCTAATAAAGGTTATCGATTTTACGTTGATAAAATTCTCCCGTTTGAAACGAGTGATTTGAATCAAATGGAAGCTACCGACGTGAATCAATTGTTGAAAGAATCCGCGCCGAATTTAGAGTTCTTTATGAATCAGACGGCTGATTTATTCAGTCAAAAAATTCACTTTACAACGCTCTCAATCGGATTGACGGATCAAAAACGGTCAATTACTAATATTCGTTTAATATCCATTTCGCCTCAACATTTAATGGTAGTCATTTTATTTTCTGACCATACCTATGAGGAAGAAATGATTCGATTAGTCCGAGCATTTAGTCCGGAGCGATTAAAGCAACTCGAAATGCAATTGAATCATCTATTAGCGAATCAAAGCATTCATACCGCTATTCAACAATTAAAGCAATGGATAAACGAAAAGGCCGATAACTACGAACGCTTAGAAGAACTATTTATAAGCCAAGTGCTTTCACCATTAAATCAAAAGCAACAACTGCCTTTATACGTTTCAGGTAAGCGTCATTTATTAGATTCAACGAATGATTTGGAATTAATTAAACGGGTCTACCGCTTAGTTGAAGATGAGTCCCTTCTAACACGGTTAACGCGTTTAGAATCACCTTTAGAAATTCGAATTGGTGATGAAATTGGCGTATCTGGATTAGAGGATTATTCCATCATTTCAGCCCGTTTGTCAGACGGCGAACAACAAGGCTTACTAGCGGTCATGGGACCAACTAATATGCCTTACCGAGAAATATATAAATTATTGCAGTATATCAATAAGGCTTATACTGAGAAAAATATGTAAAAGGAGATGAAGAAGTGTCGAAAGAATCGATGAACCAACATACAGAGCAAGATGAACAAGTTGTCGATCCATCACAAGCAACTGAAGAAGTTGTTACTGAGGCTAACCCTAACGAATCAAGTGATGAACAGGCAACTGAATTAAATGAAACAACAGAAGAAACCATGACTAAAGAAAATGAAGAGGAAACGAAATCAGAAGCAGATCTTGCTGCGGAGAAAATAGCCGCTTTAGAAGATCAAGTCTTACGTTTATCCGCGGAAATGGCTAATATTCAAAAACGCCAAGCGCGTGAACGTCAAGATCTAGCGAAGTTTCGTTCACAAAGTTTAGCGCAAGAATTATTACCTGCGTTAGACAATTTAGAACGTGCATTATTACTTAAATCAACAACAGAAGAAGCTAAAAATATTCAATCAGGTGTTACTATGGTAAAAGAATCAATTTTAGCAGCATTTAAACATGAAGGCATTGAAGTGATTGATCCGTTAAATGAACTATTTGACCCATCATTCCATCAAGCCGTTCAAGTGGTACCTGTTGAAGAAGGCGAAACACCTGATACAGTAGCACAAGTTCTACAAAAAGGATATATGTTAAAAGAACGTGTCTTAAGACCAGCGATGGTTTTAGTCCGTCAATAAAATCGAATGATACAATAAAGGAGAGAATATAATGAGTAAAATTATTGGGATTGACTTAGGAACAACAAACTCAGCAGTAGCAGTCTTAGAAGGTGGCGAAGCTAAAATTATCGCTAACCCAGAAGGAAACCGTACAACACCATCTGTTGTAGCGTTTAAAAATGGCGAAAAACAAGTAGGGGAAGTTGCTAAACGTCAAGCTGTAACAAACCCTAATACAATCAGCTCAATTAAACGTCACATGGGTGAAGGTTCATTCAAAGAAACAATCGAAGGAAAAGACTATACACCACAAGAAATCTCAGCAATGATCTTACAATACTTAAAAGGTTATGCAGAAGATTACTTAGGTGAAAAAGTAACGAAAGCCGTTATTACCGTACCAGCTTACTTTAACGACGCACAACGTCAAGCAACAAAAGATGCAGGACAAATTGCCGGTTTAGAAGTAGAACGTATCGTAAACGAGCCAACAGCTGCAGCGTTAGCATACGGTTTAGATAAAACAGATAAAGAAGAAAACGTCTTAGTATTCGACTTAGGTGGAGGTACGTTTGACGTATCAATTCTTGAATTAGGTGATGGTGTCTTCGACGTATTATCAACAGCTGGTGATAACAAACTAGGTGGGGATGACTTTGACGAAAAAATCATTCAATTCTTAATTGAAGAATTCAAAAAAGAAAACAGCATTGACTTATCAAAAGATAAAATGGCAATGCAACGTCTAAAAGATGCAGCTGAAAAAGCGAAAAAAGACTTATCAGGTGTAACACAAACACAAATCAGCTTACCATTTATCTCAGCTGGTGACAGTGGACCAATCCACATGGAAACAACATTAACACGCGCTAAATTTGACCAATTAACAGCTGATTTAGTAGAACGTACAAAAGTCCCAGTACGTCAAGCAATGAAAGACGCTGGTTTAACAGCAGCAGATATTGATGAAGTAATCTTAGTAGGTGGATCAACACGTATCCCAGCTGTTGTTGAAGCGGTACGTAATGAAACAGGTAAAGAGCCTAACAAATCAGTAAACCCAGATGAAGTAGTTGCTATGGGTGCTGCAATTCAAGGGGGCGTTATCTCAGGAGACGTGAAAGATATCGTTTTACTTGACGTAACTCCATTATCATTAGGTATTGAAACAATGGGTGGCGTGTTCACTAAATTAATCGATCGTAATACAACAATTCCAACATCTAAGAGCCAAGTATTCAGTACAGCAGCAGATAACCAACCAGCAGTAGATGTACACGTATTACAAGGTGAACGCCCAATGGCTGCAGATAACAAAACATTAGGACGCTTCCAATTAACGGATATTCCACCAGCACCACGTGGTATTCCTCAAATTGAAGTATCATTTGATATCGACAAAAACGGTATCGTTAATGTACGTGCTAAAGATTTAGGTACACAAAAAGAACAAGCCATTACAATTAAATCATCATCTGGTTTAACAGACGAAGAAATCGATCGTATGGTGAAAGACGCAGAAGCGAATGCAGAAGCTGACCAAAAACGTAAGGAAGAAGTTGACTTACGTAACGAAGCTGATCAATTATTATTCCAAGTGGATAAAACATTGAAAGAATTGGATGGAAAAATTGATGAAGAAGAAGTGAAAAAAGCAGAAGCTGCACGTGATGAATTACAACAAGCCGTTGATAACAATGACTTAGAAGCAATCAAGACAAAACGTGATGCATTAAGTGAAGTAATTCAAAACTTAACAGTTAAATTATACGAACAAGCAGCTCAAGCGCAACAACAAGCAGAAGGTGCTACAGCAGGTGAAGCAACTGATAATGAAAACGCATCAGATGATGTTGTCGAAGCAGACTTTAAAGAAGTTGACGAATAAAATGGATTGGTAAGGAGGCAAAACAATGGCGAAACGAGATTATTATGAAGTCTTAGGTGTTGCCAAAGATGCTTCAAGCCAAGAAATTAAAAGAGCTTATCGTAAATTATCTAAAACATATCATCCAGATATTAATAAAGCTGATGATGCAGCTGAAAAATTTAAAGAAATATCTGAAGCTTATGAAGTACTAAGTGATGATCAAAAACGTGCCGCATATGATCAATATGGTCATGCTGCTACCGACCCTAATTTTAGGGGCGGTGGTGGTTTTGGCGGGTTTGAAGGATTTGATGGCTTTAACGGTGGTTTTGGTGGAGGCTTTGAAGACATATTCTCAACATTTTTCGGTGGCGGTGGTGGAGGCAGTCGACGTAATCCGAATGCACCAACACGTGGTCGAGATATGCAATATGTCATTAATTTGAGCTTTGACGAAGCAATCTTTGGTAAAAAAGAAACAATTCGTTATGAACGAGAAGAAACCTGTCATACTTGTCACGGTTCTGGTGCAAAACCAGGAACAAGCCCAAAAACCTGTCATAAATGTCATGGAACAGGGGCGGTGAGTGTCGAACAACAAACACCATTCGGTCGAATAGCTACACAACGCGTATGTGACGTGTGTCATGGAACAGGTCAAGAAATCGTTGATAAATGTACTACTTGTCACGGCTCAGGACATGAAACAAAAGAACATAAAGTAGAAGTGACAATTCCTGCCGGTGTTGAAACAGGGACGCAAATGCGCTTAAGCAATCAAGGGGAAGCTGGTACTAATGGCGGTCCTTACGGTGATTTATATGTGGTCTTTAAAGTAGCTGATAGTGATTTATTCGAACGTGAAGGGTCAGAAATTCTATTTACTCTTCCAATTAATTTTGTGCAAGCAGCATTAGGAGATGAAGTCGAAGTACCGACTGTTCATGGTAAAGTTAAAATGAAAATACCAGCCGGCATCCAAAGTGGCACAAAATTACGTTTAAAAGGAAAAGGCGCACCACGCGTCAACAGCAGTTACGTTGGTGATCAACATGTCACTGTTAAAGTGATGACACCAAAACATTTAAATTCAGAACAAAAAAATGCGTTAAAAGCCTATGGTGAAACAATGGGTAACAAAGTAAGTGAAGAAGAAAAAAATTTTTTTGATAAAATGAGAGACGCATTTCGTAAGTAAAAAGTGTCAGCATGTGCTGACGCTTTTTTAATGTTTAATCGTATTAGGTGAAGTAACATGTTGGTTACTTCACTTTTTTTATAAGATAAAGTTAAACAGTGTATGAATTTATAATATGTGATGAGCGACATTCATCGATTAAAATAATCGTTTGTACTAAGTCAAAAGATTGCACGTTTTAAAATACTTTTGATAAAATAAATGAGAATGTACTATGTGAAGAAGAGAGTGATGACATGCAGTCGATAAAAACAATATTAAAAAAACACCAAGAACTACAACCTTATTTACAACGTGGGAGTTTTGGTATTGAACGAGAGGGATTACGTGTAACAGAAGACGGAAGCATTAGTTTAACAGATCATCCGCACATTTTTGGATCAAGAAGTTTCCATCCCTATATTCAAACAGATTTTGCGGAATCACAATTAGAGTTAATAACTCCAACAACAGCAAGCGTTGAAGAAGCAGTAGATTGGTTAGATGCCATTATTCAAGTTACCACATTAGGCTTACCAGAAGATGAATATATCTGGCCACTATCAATGCCTTATGATTTAAGTCATGCGAACGATATTCGAGTTGCACAACTTGAAGAAGGAGGCGATGTCGCTTACCGCGAAGGATTAATTGAACGTTACGGTAAAAACAAACAATTAGTCAGTGGTGTCCATTTTAACTTTGGATTGGACGATACTTTTATTCAAACTTTATATAAGATTATGCAACCTGACATGCCTGTTCATCAATTTCAAACCGAATGCTATTTAAAAATTACAAAATTTTATTTTGATTATGAATGGCTGCTAACTTATTTATACGGGGCATCTCCTCTTGTAGACGCACGTTATTTTGACAAACGCTGCCCTGAACCACTCGACCATCCCGTAAAATCATTACGCGTCTCTGACTATGGATACGTTAATAATCCACGCTTATCGATTCAAAATGGCTCGTTAGAAGACTATGTTAATGCCCTAGAAGAAGCGGTGAAGTCTGGTGCCATTTCAGCTGAAAAAGAATATTACTCAGGTATTCGTTACCGTGGCAAACCAAGCGCACGTGAACTACTAGAATCTGGAATTAAATACATTGAATGTCGGCATGTGGATCTACATCCATTTGATCGAACGGGAGTGAGTCGTGCCCATCTAAAATTCTTACACGCCTTTTTAGTATATGGTCTCTTACACAATCAACCAATTGTCCCAGAAAAAATCGAGGAGTCGCTATTATTCGGTGAAGAGCTGGCCTTATATCCAGTAGACGCATCATTGAATGAGACGAAATATAACGAAGCAAAAAAATTATTACAACAAATGTCAGCAGATTTCCAAGCGTTTCAATGGAAAGATGACATTTTATTCGACGAAATTGCTAAAAACGTGCAACGATTAAATCATGTGGAACAAACGCTAAGCATGCGCGTGATGAATGAAGTGGGCAATAAAGAAGCGGGAATGCAATTAGCTCGTTCGTTTAAAACAGATTATGAACGCCATGATTATCAAACAATTGGCTTTGAAGATTTAGAATTATCAACGCAAGCCGTTTTGTTTGATGCGATTCAAAAAGGGATAGCGATTCGTTTTGTCGATCGATATGATCAATTAATCGAGCTTTCTTATAACGGACAAAAAGAATGGGTGAAGAGTGGCAATATGACATCATTAGATACTTACATTACGCCGCTAGTTATGGAAAACAAAACAGCGACAAAAATGATTCTGAGTGAAGCGGGTATTTCAGTTCCAGGGGGCAATGAATATCATGCTTTTGAAGAAGCCGCAAGAGACTATGCAATTTATCACAATAAAGCAGTCGTTGTTAAACCAAAAGACACGAACATGGGAATTGGAATCACCATCCTAAAACCAGTTCAGTCCCAAGCACAGTTTGAACAAGCGTTAGCGATTGCCTTTAAATCGTCAAAACATGTGCTCGTTGAAGAGTTTGCACCGGGGACGGAATATCGTTTCTTCGTCTTGGATGGATCCGTTCGAGCAGTTTTAAAAAGAGAACCAGCACACGTTATTGGAGATGGGAAACAAACAATCCAAGCATTGATTGATGAAAAAAATAAACATCATTGGCGTGGTGAAGGGCATCAAACACCACTCGTAAAAATTACAGTGGGCGAAAGTGGTCAAATGTTGTTAGATGAACAAGGCGTCACATTAAATACCGTACCAAAAATAGGTGAACGAATTGAATTACGTCGCAATTCCAATATATCAACGGGTGGTGATTCGGTTGATATGACTGATGAAATGCCTAATTACTTTAAGAAAGTAGCTGTCCAAGCGGCACAATCACTGGAGGCTGTAGTTTGTGGCATTGATATGATGATTCTAGATCTAAGTGGTACGGATCAGACGTATTCTATTATTGAAGCGAATTTTAATCCGATGATGTCTATGCATATTTTTCCAGCAAAAGGAACCTCTCGTCGATTAAGTCGAGACGTATTAGAAACACTCTTCAAAACTAATATGACAAGCGCCTAATTTCTTGTTATAATAAGTTAGATTAACAAGAGAAAGTGAGCAAATGAATGAAAAAAGACTTAGATTTTAAAATACTTAAACAAAGGCAAAAAATGATTCGAAACTTTTCGATCATCGCCCATATCGATCATGGGAAATCGACGTTAGCGGACCGTATCTTACAATTAACACATACGGTTGCAGAACGTGAAATGCAAGACCAATTATTAGATTCGATGGATTTAGAACGTGAACGTGGCATCACCATTAAATTAAATGCTGTAGAATTAAACTATACGGCAAAAGATGGTGAAACATATATTTTCCATTTAATCGATACCCCAGGACACGTCGACTTCTCTTATGAAGTATCACGATCCTTAGCAGCCTGTGAAGGGGCTCTGTTAGTTGTGGATGCGGCCCAAGGAATTGAAGCTCAAACAATGGCTAACGCTTATTTAGCGGTAGACAATAATTTAGAAATGATTCCTGTCATTAATAAAATTGATTTACCAGCTGCTGATCCAGAACGTGTTCGTCAAGAAATTGAAGACGTGATTGGAATTGATGCGAGTGACGCAGTATTAGCAAGTGCCAAAGCAGGAATTGGTATTGAAGAAATTTTAGAGCAAATTGTGGAATTAATTCCAGCACCAGATGGCGATATTGATGCACCGTTACAAGCATTGATTTTTGATTCATTCTATGATCCATATCGCGGGGTTATTTTAAGCGTCCGTATTAAAAATGGTATTATACGCCCAGGTGACACGATTCAATTAATGAGCAACAGCAAACAATTTGAAGTAGTTGACGTGGGTATTTACTCACCTAAACCAATTCAAAGAGATTTCTTAATGGTGGGGGATGTTGGATACATCGCCGCAAGTATTAAAACGATTCAAGACACACAAGTGGGGGATACAGTTACATTAGCGAATAACCCTGTATCAGAACCGTTAGAAGGCTACCGTCGCATGAATCCAATGGTATACTGTGGACTATATCCAATCGATTCATCAGAATATAACGATTTAAGAGAAGCATTAGAACGACTAGAATTAAATGATGCTTCATTGAATTTTGAACCAGAAACAAGTCAGGCGCTAGGTTTTGGTTTCCGTTGTGGTTTCTTAGGAATGCTTCATATGGACGTTATCCAAGAACGGTTAGAGCGCGAGTTTGATCTCGACTTAATTACGACTGCTCCAAGTGTTATTTATCAAATTGAAACAACAAATGGCGAGACGATTACAGTTTCGAACCCAGCGGATATGCCTGATCCAACTGAAATTAGTCAAATTTTAGAACCATACGTGAAAACAGAAATTATGGTACCAAGTGACTACGTTGGCGCTGTAATGGAATTATGTCAACGCAAACGTGGTAATTTCTTAACGATGGATTATTTAGATGATTATCGCGTTAACGTTCAATACGAAATGCCTTTAGCAGAGATTATTTTTGATTTCTTCGATCAATTAAAATCATCAACAAAAGGTTATGCCTCGCTTGATTATAGTATGAGTGGTTATAAACCAAGTAAATTAGTAAAAATGGATATCCTATTAAATGGTGAGATTGTCGATGCATTAAGCTCTATTGTCCATCGCGACTTTGCTTATAACCGTGGACGTGCAATCGTTGAAAAACTACGCACACTCATTCCACGTCAACAATTTGAAGTGCCAATTCAAGCAGTCATTGGTCATAAAATATTAGCTCGTACAAACATTAAAGCTTTACGTAAAAATGTGTTAGCCAAATGTTATGGTGGGGATGTTTCACGTAAACGTAAATTATTAGAGAAACAAAAAGAAGGTAAGAAACGAATGAAACAAGTCGGTTCAGTTGAAATACCACAAGAAGCATTTATGAGTATTTTAGACTTAGACGGTGAAGGTTAAATTAATGATTAAAGATGTCGCATTGAGCGGCATCTTTTTTGCGTGAAATTTAAAAGAAATCGTTTGCATTATTTCGTTGACAAAGCGCTTACAAAACTTTATATTAGAGATATATAGATGAGGAGGGCTTTTTTATGGTGATTAAACGTTCAAATAATATTCAAAACAATTCATTTAATATTCGACCAAAAAAACATTTAGGATTAGCTTCTTTCGCGCTTTTAACAACAATGGTACTTGGTGGGTTACCATTTAATACACAACACGTTCATGCGGATGAAGCAACGACACAAAATCCAGCTCAACCAATTGTTACAGATGAAACAACAGATAAGAATAATGAATTATCGACTAAAATGGAAACGGTTGCGTTGAACAGTGTAAATGATGTGGATACACCTCAGCACAAAGCTGCAGAAGATAAGGAGCAACCTGTTGCGACAGCCTTGAAAAAAGTTGAAGAAGAGTCCGGATTGAAAGATAAAATTGAACTCAATCATATACGTATGCACTTTGAAGAAGGGTTAATTACTTCACCAGAAACTGAAGGTTTATGGTTGTGGGAAGATGTAGAAAAACCTTCTAATGGTTGGCCTAATGGAGCAATCAGTTTTAAAAATGCAAAAACAGACGAATTCGGAAAATATCTAGATATTAAAACAAAAACTAGCGCTGAGAAAATTGGTTGGTTAATTAACAAAACAGATGGTAATAAAGTAACTAAAGATGACCAATTTTTAAATATTAATTCACCTAAAATGAATGAAGCATGGATTACCAAAGATTTAAAAGCATATCCATACAAGCCTTTAAAAGAAGAAAAAACAGTTCGCATTAATTATTTTAGAGAAGATGGCAAATATGATGATTGGGCATTGTGGGCTTGGGATAATGTCAATAAAAAAATGGAAGACTTCCCAAATGGAGCAATTTCTTTTGAAAAAACAGGATTGTCAGGAAAATATATTGATTTCTCTCTAAAAGATGTTAAAGGAGATTTAGGATTTTTGTTTGTGAACAAAAAAACTAAAGAACAAACGAAAGATTATCATTTTACAAATCGTATAAATGATAGCCAAATCTTCATGCGAGCAGGTGACGATAATATTTATCATTCGCCATATTATGATGCATATCAATCTGAGCGTCTAACTGCTGCACAACAAACGTCATTAAATCAAATTGATTTATTATTTAAAGGATTAAATGATCAATCAGTTGAAAAAATCAAAAAAGACTTAAAATTGACGAATAAATCTAATCAATCAGTGAAAATTGATGAAGTAATAAAAAATGATCAAACACTGCAATTAAAAGGGAATTTTAATATTGATAACGGACCATATACATTAACATATGGAAACACTAAACTAGTTGTACAACCAAGCTGGAAGTTAACTGATGAACAATATGGCTATGATGGTACATTGGGTGCCGAATTAAAAGAAGATGGGTCCGCTACACTAAAAGTTTGGTCACCATCTGCTCAATCTGTCAAAGTGCGTTTATACGATAAAAAAGATGCGAATAAAGTCATTAAAGATTTTGATATGAAAAAAGGTGAACGCGGCGTATGGCAAGTTGATTTATCAGGGAATGCAGTTGACTCAAATAGCTTAGAAGGTTACTTCTACCACTATGTTATTAAACGTGATGGTAAAGAAGTAGTGGCATTAGATCCATACGCTAAATCACTAGCTGCATGGGATCAAACATCTGCTAAAGAAAAAGTAGCGAAAGCAGCGATTGTTAATCCAGCTAAAATTGGTCCACAATTAGATTATGCTAAAATTGATGGCTATGAAAAACGTGAAGATGCAGTCATTTATGAAGTTCACGTACGGAATTTCACATCTGATCCATCAATCAAAAATCAATTAACAACACCATACGGAACATTTAGTGCATTTGCAGAGAAGTTAGATTACATTAAGAGTTTAGGTGCCACACACATTCAGTTGCTTCCTGTGATGAGCTATTATTTTGCTAATGAAAAAGATCGTGAGAAGTATGAAGATGGTTGGAAATCAAAAGATAACAACTTTAACTGGGGATATGATCCACAAAGTTACTTCGCATTAACAGGTATGTACTCAAGCAATCCAGACTCTCCAAATAAACGAATTGAAGAGTTTAAACAATTAGTGCAAGCCATTCATGATAAAGGAATGGGTGTTATTTTAGATGTAGTGTATAATCACACGGCACAAGTTCATTTATTTGAAGATTTAGAGCCAAACTACTATCATTTCATGAATAAAGATGGTTCGTCACGAGAAAGTTTTGGAGGAGGACGTTTAGGAACAACTCATAAAATGTCACGTCGTATTTTAGTCGATTCGATTAAATATTGGACAGATGAATTTAAAGTAGATGGGTTCCGTTTTGATATGATGGGTGACCATGATGCAGAATCTATTCAAAAAGCATTCGATGAAGCGAAAAAATTAAATCCAAATGTGATCATGTTAGGTGAAGGTTGGCGTACATATGCGGGAGACGAAGTGTCGGATCGCGTTCAAGCTGCTGACCAAGACTGGATGAAAGATACAAACTCTGTTGGTGTATTTGCAGACAAATTGAGAAATGAATTGAAATCAGGTTTTGGTAATGAAGGACAACCAGCCTTTTTAACAGGTGGACACCGCAATATTCAAATGATTTTTGATAATCTAACGGGTAAACCTTCAAACTTCCAAGCAACTGCACCTGGAGATGTGATTCAATACATTGAAGCACATGACAACTTAACATTACATGATGTGATTGCTCAATCCATTAAGAAAGATCCTGCAAAACATGAAGATGAAATTCATCGTCGGATTCGAATTGGTAACTTAATGATTATGACGTCTCAAGGTACACCATTCATCCATTCCGGACAAGAATATGGTGCAACACGTCAAATTAAAGATCCAAACTTCAAAGGATGGGTAAACGAAAATGACGCACCTTATAAATCGACTTACATGACGGACGAACAGGGTCATCCATTTGAATATCCATACTTCATTCACGATGCATATGATTCATCGGATCACATTAACCATTTCAATTGGGACATGGTGACAGACGGGGTAAAACATAAAAATCAAAAACAAACTCATGATTTTACAAAGGGACTAATTCATTTACGTCGTTCAACAGATGCTTTTAGAAAAGGCTCATTAGAAGCTATTAGTAAGGACGTTCATTTAATGCGTGCTCCAGAAATTCATGAAAATGATTTATTAATGGGATTCGTCGCGTATGACAAAGATGGCGTAGGTTATGCGGTAATTGTTAATGCGGACAATTATGACCGTGAAGTATCATTACAAGGAGAGTTCTTAGCCATTGGTCAAGGAAGTGTACTGGTAGATGGCACGCAAGCTGGAGTTAAAAAAATTGCGAACCCAATAGATGTTGTATTAGCAAATAATCGTGTGAAATTAAAACCATTAACAGCAACAGTTATTCGTTTTAATGAAGATAAAATGAAAAAGCCAGTACCTGAATCAAATTCAGATAAAAAAGATCAAGCCCATGACCAAAATAATCAAGGCACACCAGAAAAGCCAAACGCATCAGATAATAATACAAAAGAATCTGATCAGTCTGGAAATGAACAAACAGAACCAAATACAAATCAAAAAGGTCAACAAACACCGCCTAAGAGCCAAGCTGAACCAAACGATACGAATCAAAATAATTTATTAAATCATGAAAATAATAACCAGCATAACAATCAAATAAATCAATCAAAAAATCAAGAGCAACAAAATAATCAAAATTCATCGAATCAAACAAAAGATGGGGCAGCTGATACAAGAACGCGTCAAAAAAATGCACAAACACAAAACAAAAAAGATGCAGAGGCACTTCAATCAAAAGATAAAAATCAAGCAGAGTCAAAAACTAAAAAACAAGTAACTGATTCGAAACAAGTGACAAACCAAGTTACAAAAGAAAGTGTCCTACCACAAACAGGAGAAGTCGCAATCTTTAGTACAGCGGCACTATCAGTACTTGCCGGATTAGGCTTAGCCGTTCCAACAATGAAAAAAGAAGATTAAGAACATTTAGTTTATAACTGAAAACTTTTTTAAAATAAACAACCGTTCAACACTTTATGATGTTGAGCGGTTGTTTGCATTTCTTTAATCAGTTATTGTAATAAGTCGTCTAAGCGGTATTTTTTGTAAAAAGGAGTATAATAAGAAGGAGAAAAGATAGGAGTGATTAGATGATTTATGACTATACTGTATTAGATCAAGCCAACCAAGAAGTATCTATGGATGTTTATAAAGGGAAAGTACTATTAATTGTTAACACAGCAACAGGATGTGGTTTCACCCCACAATATAATGAATTAGAAGAACTTTATGAAACATATAAGGATCAAGGGTTTGAAATATTAGACTTTCCATCTAACCAATTCGGGCAACAAGCTCCTGGTAGCGATGAAGAAATTAGTGCATATTGCCAAATGAACTTCAATACACAATTTAAACAATTTAAAAAGGTTGATGTGAACGGCCCTAATGCGTTACCCTTATTCGATTATTTAACAAAAGAACAGCCAGGTTTATTAGGACGTCGTATTAAGTGGAATTTTACAAAATTTTTAGTTGATCGAGAAGGTCGTGTGATTCGTCGCTATGCACCTAAAACAAATCCGAAAGAATGTAAAGCGGATATCGAAGCGTGTCTAAAGGCGTAAATGATTTAAAAATAGAAGTCTTTTAGATCGTCAATAGACTGATCCTAACTTCTAATTTAGAGTAATTAAACATAGTAAGAAAATTTTTAATGCAAAATTGTTTCATTTATGATAAATTTTTCTTATCTGTCTTTACAGAAAAATCAGATAAGAAAGAGTGAGGGGATTGGATAGTAAACAAATTCGCTGGTACTCAGTTGGGATGATTGCCTTTAGTATGGTGTGGGGACTAGGTAACGTCGTAAACAACTACGCTCAACAAGGGATATCAGTTATTGTCAGTTGGTTATTAATCTTAGGATTATACTTTATTCCATATGCATTAATTGTTGGTCAATTAGGATCAACATTTAAAGATACAAATGGTGGGGTGAGTGCGTGGATTGAACAAACGATGAGTCGTAAAATTGCTTATTATGCAGCATGGACTTATTGGGTAGTTCACATTCCTTATTTAGCTCAAAAACCACAAACGATTTTAATCGCATTGGGATGGGCCATCAAAGGAGACGGCAATTTCATTGCAGGTATTGATATTAAGTATATTTCTATTATTTGTTTCTTTATTTTTCTATTGTTCTTATATTTAGCGACAAAAGGATTGACGACGTTAAAAGTCATCGGGGGACTCGCTGGAACAGCGACATTCGTAATGTCGATTCTTTTCATTTTGTTAGCGATAGGTGCGCCTTTAATTAATAAAGATATGCACATTGCGACACAAAATATGACAAGTTTAAATACGTATTTACCGAAATTTGATTTAAGCTACTTTACTACCGTATCCATGTTAGTCTTTGCGGTGGGTGGGGCAGAGAAAATTTCACCATATGTCAACCAAACAAAAAATGCCGCTAAAGAATTCCCACGTGGTATGATTTTATTAGCTGGGATGGTTGCGATGAGTGCAGTCCTAGGATCAATCGCTATGGCGATGTTATTTGCAAGTGATAACTTACCAGAAGATTTAATGGCTAACGGTGCTTATAGTGCCTTCCAAATTTTAGGCCATTACTGGGGGATTGGCAATTCGTTAATGGTGATTTATGCGTTAACGAATACGATTGGACAAATTTCAGCTTTGGCCTTTTCAATTGATGCACCGCTACAAATTTTATTAGCAGATGCTGATGAAAAATACGTACCAAAATGGTTACGTTACCGTACACCAAAAGGCACATTACGCAATGGGTTCCTTTTAACGGGTGTTTTAGTGTCAATCATTATCTTATTACCAATTATTGGGATTGGTGATATTTACCAAGTGGTTAAATGGTTAACTAACTTGAACTCAGTTGTTATGCCAATGCGCTATCTGTGGGTATTCTTAGCTTTCATGATGTTAAATAAAGCGTATCAACGGTATCAATCGGAATACCGATTCATTCGCAATCCTAAAATTGCTTATGCTGTTGGCTTATGGTGTTTCTTATTCACTGCATTCGCTTGTATTTTAGGGATGATTCCAAAATTAGACTATGCAGCTAATCCACAAGCATGGTTGTTGCAATTAGTGACTAATATTGCGACACCAATCGTCTTAATTTTAATCGGAATGATTTTACCAGCGATTGCTCGTCGTGAACAAGCAGAAGTCTTTAAAAATAATTAGATTGAACAAAAAACTGCAGCCCATTGGACTGCAGTTTTTTTATGTACATGGATGCAAGAATCCTTTATAATTCGTATGATCGACCGGATTAATGTGAGGTAACGTATGATCATTTTTGGGGAACTCATGAAGTATCTTTTCAATATGCGCGACATCACTTGCTTGCTCATTCGGAAATGCACTAACCCAACTCCAATCGAACATACTGTAATACCAGTCAAACAGCTCGCTATAATAAACTAAAGCATCAGACGGATCTAATGTTTGTCGTTGGTCGAGTTGGTTAATGATAAAGTTAATCCGTTGAATTGTCGTTTGTTCCATACACAAAACCTCTTTTCTATGTATTACTAGTATAAATAAATTCAGCGAATCTGCCAAGCCATTTCCTTTTAACCAAAATATTCAAATATAAATGAATGTTTAAAAGTTTTAAACGAAAAAAATGCTATAATAGAATGTATACGAAAATAAAGTGGTGAAAAAATGAAAACATTAACAATGACAGGAGCCACTCACTCATTTGGAATAAAACCGCTCTTAACAGATGCGGAATTACTCATTAATGAAGGAGATAAAATCGGCTTAATTGGAAAAAATGGAACGGGAAAAAGTACCTTACTCCATATTCTTGCAAAAAAAATTACATTAGACGATGGCGAAATTGCTCATCCGAACGACTATCGCATCGCGCTATTAGATCAACAACAACAATTTAATGCCGACTTGACCATTCAAGAAGTGATGTTGACACAAAGTCATCCTCTTGCTCAAACCGTTATGAATTATGAAATTGCGCTTAGTCAATTAGAACAAGATGCAATGAATGAAACGTATCAACTCGCATTTGAACAAGCCGAACAAGCGATGACTAAGTTAGATGCGTGGCAATATGAAGCGTTGATGAAAAAAACACTCAATCAACTAGGTTTGAATGATTGGCATTTAAAGGTCGGCCGTTTATCAGGTGGACAGAAAAAACGTTTAGCCTTAGCCCAAGTATTATTAACGGAAGCGGACTTACTCTTATTAGATGAACCGACGAACCATTTAGATATGCCCGCTATTTTGTGGCTAGAAGAATATTTAAAGCAATACAAAGGAACATTTTTCATGGTTACACATGATCGCTACTTTCTTGAACGAGTTGTCGATAGTATCGTTGAACTAGAATACGGTAAATTATATCGTTACCCGGGACAATATCAAGATTACTTACGCCTCAAAACCGCTCGACTAGAAGAAGAAGCCATCAAAGAAGAAAAAGCGCGACAAAAGTACAAAAGTGAACTCGCTTGGATGCGAACAGGTGCTAAAGCTCGAACAACCAAACAAAAAGCCCGCATCGGTCGTTTCCAAGAATTAGAAGACCAAATGAAACAAAATAAAAAACAAACGACACAACTGGAAATGGATTTCACAGAAAGTCGTTTAGGTAAAGACGGTATTTCATTTGAACGTGTGACATTGGGACGTGAGCCACAAATCTATATACGTGGATTTAATGAAACCATAATAAAAGGACACCGTGTCGGAATTATCGGGCGTAATGGAATTGGGAAAACTAGCCTGTTAGAAGCGATTGATGGTCGCTTAATTCCTTTAGACGGTCAAATTAAAACAGGGGAAACGGTCAAAATTGGTTACTACCGTCAGTTAAATGATGATCTCCCGATGGATGAAACCATCTTAAAATATTTAGAAACGATTGGTATTAAAGAATCCATTACGAAAGATCAAATCGATGCCATCCCACGCTTGTTGGAACGTTTCTTGTTTCCACGCTCCATGCATCGATCATTAATTCGCCATTTATCTGGTGGGGAACAACGTCGTCTTTACTTACTAAGTACATTAATTTTAGAACCAAATGTGTTACTCCTAGATGAACCAACGAATGATTTAGATATTATGACGTTAGAATTGCTATCGGACTATTTAAATCAATATGAAGGTATTGTGTTTTTCGTTTCCCATGACCGCTACTTCGTGGATGATGTAGCAACTGATTTATTATATTTAAAAGGGGACGGCGATTACACTTGGACGAAAAATAGTTTAAGCGATTTGATTGCAGCCAACCAATTATCGTTCCTCTCTACGATGGGGCCTAGCGCGACGAGCCAACCTGAAGTAGCCGAAACTAAACTAGCCGAGGAAGTAGCGTCAACAGAGCCAAAAGTCGTTGAGAAAAAACGTCTAACTTATCACGAACAAAAAGAATGGGACCAATTAGAACCACGCATTGAACAGTTAGAAAATCGATTGAGTGAAATCGAAGGCGAAATGATTCAACACGGATCAAATTTTGACCAATTGAGTTTACTTCAAATAGAAAAAGAAGAACGAACAGAAGAACTAGAGCAGTTAATGGAACGTTGGGAAGCCTTAGCTTCTTACGTTTAATCCCTCATGAAAGGAGCGCATATGTTACGATTTGTATTTGCGGAAGACATGAATCACATCATTGGAAATCAACAACAATTGCCATGGCGTATTCCCGAAGAATTAGCGTATTTTAAAACACAAACAATGAACCATCAAATAGTGATGGGAAGAAAGACATTTGATGGGATGAATCACCGGCTATTACCTGGTCGTGAAACGCGCATCTTATCTCGACAACCACTTGAAACTTATCACGGTGCACCGGTCGTATCAGTTGAAGATGTCTTGAATCAATCAACGGATCAAATCATTGATATTATCGGTGGCTCAGAAGTATTTGAAGTCTTTCTACCATATGTGGATGTACTCGTTCGATCCGTCATCCAAGAAACATTTGAAGGCGATACGTGGATGCCAACCATTGATTACACGACATTTGAATGCGTCTCACAACAAGAAGTGACAACGAAAAATCAGCAAAGCATTCGCTACGAAATTTGGGTCAAGAAAGGATCAATCTAATGGTTAGTCGTTGGTACAAACGTTTATTTCACGTAGTATTGTCATTACTCATTTTAGTATTACTTAGTCCCATTATTTTACTGAAGGGCAGTGGCTTGTTTTATCCTTCTCATATTGAAGAGAAATCAAAGACAACCCTTAATCAAGAACAAGTCTTTGAAGTGGATGTCAGTTTAAATCAAGCAGATTTAGTCACATTATTAAATGACCGGTCGACCCATATGACGTATCCGTTTCACGTGCAAAATAAAGAAACGACCTTTGAATTAGTTTATCCCATCAGTTATTTAGGGATGACAACCGAAGCGCGAGTGAGTTTACAGCCTGCGCATACAACAGAAGGGGACTTAATATTGACGCTAAAAGAAGCTGCACTTGGTCGAATTGAATTGCCGAATCGATTGATTTTGCAACTGTTGAATGAAACACCAATTAAGCAGTATATGACCATTCAACCAAGTGATGAGCAAATTATGATAACGTCCGAACAATTAAGTGAATGGATTGGCTACCGCATAAAAATGATTGAAATGAATCAAAATCAACAAACGTACCAATTAAAATGTTGGTTACCACGCACCATACTCACACAATCGGAGGTGACAACTCATTAAAACTTTTTACGATTACATGATGCGCTTTCGCAATCTTCACCATTTTCGAGATGAACAAGCCGATTTCGCCAACTTAATTCACGAAGATCTGACTTTTCCAAAACAAGCTACTGACTTTCAAACCATTAGTGATTATTTAGAATTGAATCCATTATATTCACATTACATTGATTTATTTGATAAACTATGGCTAGACTATGAAAAACATTGAATTTAACTTATAATAAGAATATAAAAATATACGATAAAAAAGGAGCGTTTTAATCATGAGTGTACATATTGGAGCAGAAAAAAAACAAATTGCTAAAAAAGTTTTATTACCAGGGGATCCACTTCGTGCAAAATTTATCGCTGAAAACTTCATGACAGATGTTGAACAATATAATACTGTTCGTAACATGTTTGGTTTTACAGGATTGTATAAAGGTGAACGCATCTCAGCACAAGGTAGCGGAATGGGGATTCCAAGTGCCATGATTTATGCGCATGAATTATATACAGAATATGATGTCAATCAAATTATCCGTGTTGGTTCAGCTGGGGCAATGAAATTAGACGTTCATGTACGTGATTTAGTAATTGCGCAAGGAGCAACAACTGATTCAAACATTTTAAATCAAATCTTTAACCACCAAGTAAGCTATAGTCCAATTGCATCATTTAACTTATTAGACAAAGCTTATCATATAGCGAATGAACGTGGCTTTAAAACACATGTCGGAAATGTCTTATCAGCTGACCGTTTCTACAACCAAGAATTAGACAAAGAGAAATTAGCTAATTACGGTATTCTAGCTGTTGAAATGGAAGCAGCAGGATTATATACTTTAGCAGCACAACATAACAAAGAAGCTCTAGCGATTATGACAATTAGTGACCACTTATTAACCGGTGAAGAAACGACGGCAGAAGAACGTCAAAACACATTTAACGAGATGATCGAATTAGCGTTGGATGTTTTTGCTTAATTAGGGAAGGGGAGTCGCAATGACACCTAAAAAAAACAAAGAACAAACATCGTCCATAAAAATGTTTTGGTATCAATTTAAATATCTCATCATTTTATTATTGGGTATATTAATCGGTGTGGTCGGTGCACCATTTGTACTGATGCAAATGAATCGATTACACCCATATGCTATTCATACAGCAGATATCTCTGAAACAAATGTTAAAAAACTAGACCGCACCTATAAATTATTGAAAAACATTCATTTAGAAGAATTGTCTGAAGATGATTTGATCAATGGGGCTGTTCGAGGGATGACTGAAGCAACGGGCGATCCTTATACACAATATTTGGATGAAGAAGAGACGAACTCTTTCACTGAAACAATTGAAAGTGCTTTTGAGGGAATCGGCGCAACCCTCAGTCAAGAAGGAGCGCATGTCATAATTATGTCACCGATTAAAGATGCGCCTGCTGAAAAAGCAGGGTTACTACCAAATGATGAAATCATTGCGGTAGACGGAAAAGACATTAAAGGATTAACCTTACAAAAAGTTGTAAACCGTGTACGTGGAAAAAAAGGAACTGAAGTGACTTTGACCATTAAACGAGGCGCTTCTAATCAAGACATTACAATCAAACGTGATAGTATTCCTATTCATACGGTACAAGGGCGTTTAGCAGATGAAGCACCTACCGTTGGAATTATTGAAATTAATGGATTCTCCCGTCCAACAGCAGATGAACTGGAAAAAGAAGTCAAACGATTACGTGAACAAGGCGCGAAACAATTCGTATTAGATTTACGTCAAAATCCAGGCGGTCTATTAGATCAAGCGTTGAAAGTCAGTAACATGTTCTTAAAAAATGGCGATGTAATATTGAAAGTAACGGGACGTAATCGTTCGGATGAAGTCTTTAAAGCTGGTAAAGAATACGGGACATTCAAAATTACCGAACCAACCGTTGTTTTAGTCGACGAAGGCTCTGCAAGCGCTTCTGAAATAGTTGCTGGAGCGTTGAGCCAATCTGCTCACATTCCATTACTCGGAACAACAACTTTTGGTAAAGGAACGGTTCAAACGACCGAATCGATTACAGACCGCACCGAATTGAAATTTACAATGTCAAAATGGTTGACACCAGATGGAATATGGATTCATGGAAAAGGTATTCAACCGAACCATCTAATTGAACGACCGACCTATTCTAAATTAATGATGGTGCTACCGTCCGATGATTTAGTATGGCAAGCCGAAAATGAAAAAGTACTGAATGTTAATCGTTTGTTACGCGCACTCGATTATTCAGTCGAGCCATCTATCTCTTACAGTAAACAGACGAAACAAGCAGTCGAAGCATTCCAACGCGATCATCAACTACCTGTTAACGGAACAATTGATGACGAAACAGCCAGTCAAATGACACGCGCTATTCGTGAAAAAATAAAAGAAAATGACGTTCAATTAAAACAAGCAATTAAAGAAGTGTCTAAATAAAAGGGGTAGAAGAATGAATACATATGAAGCTAATCGTCGCAAGATGCGTTATCTTGTAAGTATTATTCTAGCTGTTATGACTGTCCTTTTTATTCGTACGTATCTTTTCTTTCCAGTTGAAGTATCAGGACGTTCAATGAGTCCGACCATCGAATCGAATGATACGGTGTTATTGACGCCATATGGTGAAATTCAACGATTTGATATCATTCTTTTTACAGGTGATAGTCACGAAACTTATATTAAACGTGTGATTGGTTTACCAGGAGATGAAATTGAATACTACCAAAATGAACTTTTGATTAATGGAAAGAAAATCGAGGAACCATTCTTATCCATACATGAAGAAACGACTAATTTTAAGTTAGAAGATATTGGCTTGAATAATAAAGTCCCTCCTGCACACTATTTCGTACTAGGAGACAATCGTTCGCTTTCTTACGATAGCCGGATGCTTGGATTTGTTCCGCAAGATAGTGTATTAGGACGAGTCGTTTGCCGTTTGCAACCATTTGAGAGGCTTTAAATTTAAAAAGGAGGAAACTGATGAGCAAGAACACGAACGAAAAGAATGACTTACGCTTTGTGAGCAGAAATTTACCGAGCAGAAACGAAGCGCACGGTATTAAAAGCCGACATTCCCATCGAAAGAAAAAAGTGAATGAACCCGTTAAAGCAGATACACCGAACCAGTCAACGGACCATTCGATTAAACGTGACCAGCAGTTGAAGCAACCTAAACCGCTCCCGCAGACGGAAGAATCAGTTAAGCAACCGCCACAACCGCCTGTCACTTCAACGCATCCAGTAAACGATGCAACTAAAAATATTGAATTAAAGAAGGAAACTACTGTGGCTAACAAGAAAAAAACAGGATCAAATAAAACAACCGAAAAAGAAGTGAAGCTCTCCACGATGATCGTTAAAGAAGTATTTAGTTGGATTTTAACGTTTGTATTGGCAATTGGCTTGTATTTTGTCATTTCAACTTTTGTTGCACAAAAATATCAAGTAAGTGGCTCATCTATGTATCCAACCTTGCAAAATAATGAAGAAGTCATTGGAAATAAACTTGAAAAAATCGATCGCTTAGATATCGTCGTATTCAAAGCACCTGATACAGGAAGAGAATACGTGAAACGAGTGATTGGCTTACCGGGTGATTCCGTGACGTATTTAGATGGGAAACTATTTGTAAATGATCAACAAATAGAAGAACCATTTATTAATCAAGAAGAAACCTTTGAAATCAACGGACAAAAAACATTAGGAACAAGTTCGTTCACCTTACCTCAATTAACCGGTGAAATGGTTGTGCCAGATGGACACTATTTCGTGATGGGAGATAACCGTGGACATTCAAATGATTCGCGAAGCTTTGGTTTTGTGAAACGTGAATCCATTCATGCAGTCGTTCGTGCAATTGTATGGCCGTATAATAAATGGGAATTCTTCAAAACGATACCTTCACCATAAAACATTTGAAAGAGGCGTAATCGCGCCTCTTTATTTGTTTGATTAATAATTAAATCGATTTTATAGAAAGTAGGCGGTATGTATAAAAGTCCTTATATCTCTGGCGCTGATTGTTGTAATCATTGCCATTATTATTTATTTAAGTAAGAAATTCAAACTCACTAATCATCAATTGATGATTTTCGGTATTTTGGTTTTATTCTGGTCCACATTAAGTATCATTCGAGCGTATCGAAAACTTTATGCGTTAACGCCCATTGATCAAGGAGGACTTGCACTGACAGCAGAATTAGCTGCACAAGTAACTGCAGGTTATGGTTTAATGAGCTTATTTGCACGCTTACCGATGTTTATAATAAGCGATCGTTTAAATCGACGTAAAATCTTCATTCAAATAGCCCTATTTCTGTTAATGTGTACCTCATTCGCCGTTTTTTGGCAAGCGAATGTCTGGACACTTTATGCATCTTCATTAGCGATGGGTTTATCCGCAACCATGTTGGCCATGTTCAATATTATTTTTTCGGAAACCTTTTCGAAAGATCAAGCCATTGTGTCGGTATCGATTTTGTCAGTCGCCCCTTTATTAGCAGAATTTATCGCGGCACCAATTCAATATTTAATGACCAATGATATAGTCAAACACTTTAATTGGATGTGGTTGATTTCAGCAGTTTTAGCTACAATCACACTAATCTTAACCTTTCAAATGAAGGACTATATTCCATCAGACCAAGAAGCCTTTTCAATAAAAAAAGTGAAAATCGTCTTACAGCATAAAAGTTTTCTTGCCATATGTGTTTTAGCCATATTAATTTCTTTTATCAAATTTTCAACAAGTGGAGCGAATATGGTCGCTTATGGGAAATTAGAATTAAATATGTCACCTGTAATGTTAGCTTATTTAGATACCGTATTTGCTGTTCCACAATTAATTGCGGGCGTCTTAGCTGGCATTTACTTTGTGAAGCGCATCGGAGTGAAGTATACGTTAATGCTGGCGATGGCGTGTGCAGGAGCCTTTATGCTTATTGCCTTGTATGTGCGCAATCCTTGGCTCGTTTTCATCGGGTACACGTTGAATGGATTTAGTTACGGTTTAGTGTATAACGTCTTAATCTCAATGGCGATGCAATACTTTGACCGGACATATCGCAGTGTGAGTATGGGCATTTATCAAGCCTTTTTTGCGCTCGGTATCTTCTATGGCGATTACGTGTATGTGTGGATCGCCCAACACATTCCCAACGGACTATTTCATTTCACGCACAATCAATCTATCTTTGTGGTTACATTTTGTTTAACAGTGTATAGTAATTTTATGATTTATCGGATGATTAAATAATTGACTCAAATTTGCAATCTTTAACTTTGATGACATTTGTTACAAGCAGGTATTGCCACTCGAATTACCTTGACTAAGTAATAAAAAAAGTTTATATTTAAGATGAAAAAAGAAAAGCATTTATACATTTATAAAAAATGGAGGAAACAAATTATATGAATAATATATCAAAACAACCTAAATATACGATTAGAAAGTTAAGTGTAGGAGTAGCTTCTTGTTTCATTGGATTTACATTTCTTGGAATTGACTCGACATTAATTCAAGCGGATGATGCAATTGTAGCACTTGAAGCTGGACAGCGTTCAATTGACGAAATTAGAGAAGAAGCATTAAAGAAAATTAATGAATTAGATAACGCTCCAAGAGAAAAATTTAAGACCAATTATCCGTATAATACTACTGCAGATGATCCTTTCGCAGCAGATATTGGTGGAATGGACAATTTTATAAAAAGTGCACAAACAGAAGATGATATTAGCTCAGCATTAAAAGCAGCAGAAAGTTTAGTATTAGAACGGAAATTAGAGATTGTTCATTCTGATGCCAAAAATTTTTCAGAAAAAATTAATTCGAAGAATATTATTACACCAGAAGCAAACAAACAATTTTCTGAAGCATATGCAAAATTATGTGAATCCTCTAAGCATTTAAAAGATTCTTACCAAAATGTAAAAAGTTTAAATGCTTTGTTCAATACTGATAAAAGTAAATTTTTAACGCAATATAATAAAATTGTAGAAGAAAACACTGAAATTCTTAATAAAAATTTAAATGCAAGAATTGATTTTGAAGAAAAAGAAGGGGATATATATTTAAAGCAGATAGACACAATAACTAATAATGCTAAATCTAGTATAAGACTTGCTATGCCTTATAGCAATAAAAGTAATGTAAAAGAACTAGTTGATAAAATTAATGAAAAATTAAATTTACCAGTAGCAAATATTAATGATTATTTCGAGATTTATAATAACATTCAAAAATTAGATGATTTCGTGAATGAAGAAAAAATAAAAGAGAAAATCCAAAAAAATGTAGTAGAATATGCAAATAAAGTTATTGACCAATCAGAATTACATAAGGAAAATAATGCTGTTGCTGCAGAACAAAAAAAATTAAAAAAAATGCTTGATAATCAAGTCAAAGATTATGAAAATATAAAATCTCAATCTGTTAAATTAGCAAAAGTAATAGAGTACAATATTGACCTAAGAAAAGAAAAAGATGCTGCTAAGAGTAAGCTAAAAGATGCTGATATAGCAACTAAACATTTTATTAGTGTTATAGACAATACTCAATCAATTGATAGTTTAAAAGAATTAGTTGATCAATTATATGAGCCAAAATTAAATGAATCTAAAGAGAAAGCGTTAAAAAGATTAGAAAAAGCAAATATTACTGGACAATATTTTAAAGATCTTATCAATAATGCAAAAACAATTCCGGCAGTTAATGCATTAACTGAAGAAATTTATATAACTAAGTTAAATGAAGTAAAAGAAAAAGCGATTAAAGCATTAGCCGATGCTGATGTGACAAGAAAATATTTTACTGATTTAATAAATAATTCAAATTCAATTCCAGCTATCAAATCACTTACTAATTCTATAATTGAATCAAAAAATTCACAAAAAGGAATGACACCACCAGAAAAAGACGGTGAGAACTCAGATAAACCAGGAACA
>NZ_JAGN01000017.1 GCF_000526675.1 Atopobacter phocae ATCC BAA-285 | reverse complement strand
ACCTCTCATGCATTCGCTCAATTTATTAAGGATCACCAAGCCATTCAAAGTATGTCACGTGTAGGAAAATGTATCGATAATGGTCCAATGGAAAACTTTTTTGGCATGCTCAAATCAGAATTATATTATTTAAATAAATATGATACATTTGAAAGTTTAACAAAAGATATTGATCAATATATTCATTTCTTTAACACTAAACGAATCACATTAAAGATGGGTTTAGCTATTCCAGCATAAAAAAACACCTATGGATGAAAAACCATAGGTGCATAAAATTTATTTTTTTACCTGTCTACTTGACAGGGAGCAGTTCACATTAAAGACTAGTCTCTTTTTTGGATATCATTGCCATTAAAGGTTCAAATTTTTTACTTCAAGAGAAACTGGACAGTGATCGCTTCCTAAAATATCAGTATGTATTTTTGCATCAACTAAATGTGGCTCAAGTGCTTCACTAACTACAAAATAATCAATCCGCCACCCAGCATTGTTTTTCCGCGCATTAAAACGGTATGACCACCAAGAATAAATGCCTTCCATATCAGGATAGAAAAAGCGGAATGTATCTAGGAAATTATGATTTAATAAATTAGTCATTTGCGCTCTTTCTTCGTCACTAAATCCTGCATTTTTCCGATTATTTTTAGGGTTTTTTAAATCAATTTCTTGATGAGCAACATTTAAATCTCCACAGTAAATGACAGGTTTTTGTGTTTCGAGTAATTTTAAATAGTTTAATAAATCGGCTTCCCATTGCATACGGTAGTCTAGTCGTTTAAGTTGCGCTTGTGAATTAGGCGTATAGCAGTTTACTAAATAGAAGTCTTCATATTCTAGAGTAATTAAGCGCCCTTCTTTATCATGGGCTTCAATCCCCATGCCATAAGCGACCGATTGAGGCGTATGTTTTGTGAAAATGACGGTACCACTATAACCTTTCTTTTCTGCATAATTCCAATAAGATTCATAGCCTTCAAAACTTAAATCAATTTGACCTTCTTGCAATTTCGTTTCTTGTAAGGAGAAAAAATCTGCATCAAATTGATTAAATACTTCTTCAAAATTCTTTTTCACAATAGCACGTAAGCCATTGACATTCCAACTTACTAATAACATATCGTTCCTTCTTTCTTGTCTAATAGTGTTGTGATTGTTTAGTATATTTCTGAGGAGCATCGGGTATATCATCTGGTTCGACGTGAATATCGATAAAACTAATATGATGTTTCTTTTCTAGAATTTGTTCAATTTCTTCGGTAATTTGATGGCTTTCTCGAACGGTTAATTCAGGATTGACAGAAATAGTCACATCTAAATAGACTTGTGAGCCATAGACACGTGCTTTAACAGAATCAACATGAGATACTAAAGGATGATTAAAAATTGTTTGTTCATAGTCATCAATTTGATGGACTTGGAAGCCATCAGTTAAATCAAAAACGGCATCACGGAAGATTTCAATTGATGTACGTATAATAATTAAAGAGACGAGTCCTCCCATGAGTGGATCTAACCACGGAAAGCCAAACTTTACACCAATTAAGGCTAAAGCTGTCGCAAAGCTGACTAAGCCGTCACTAAGATTATCTTTTGCTGCAGCCCTTAAGCCTTTCGATTGTACACGAGTGGCTAATTGATCATTATACCAGTAGATAGTGAGCATCCAAATACCAGAGATAATCGGGACCATAATGGTTAACCAATTGATGTGAAGTAATGGAGTTGTTTGAAAATTTGAAAATAAATCTTTGAAAATTTGAAAACCAATGAATAGCATAATAATCGATGTTATTAGGCTACTGATGGTTTCGTACTTATAATGTCCATACATATGGTCATCATCTATGGGTTTTTGCGCGAAACGAATGCCCAATAAAACTGTGACACTCGAAATAATATCAGTTAAGTTGTTCAAACCATCTGCTATTAAAGCGCGTGAATGAAAAAAATAACCGGTTGTAATTTTGAATAATGATAAAATAATATAACTAAAGATGCTCAACCAAGTTCCACGCTCAGCCGTTTTTAAACGGTCAAAAGAGGATGGTTCAGGATGATACGAGTCATTCAAAGTGACTCCTCCTTTTGAAAACATAATAGTGCTGAATTAATGAAAATGTAAAGATAACCTTTAGCTTACTGAAAACTATTGACATAAAATTTTGTGCTCATTAAACTTATCATAGATAGAAACCGATAAAAAGTAAAGGTATATTCATCTAATCGGTTGTTTCCTGTTGCTAACCACATAGTGTGTGTGGTATTGATGTCAAAAGTTACTTCCACCAAGCAAATTCTGAATGGTCATAAATAGTTTATGCGAAAAAAGAATGCATTGTACATTAACAAATTATAGTATGATCTATTTTAAAATGAACAATTGTTATTGCAAAAATAATTGGTGTAAGTGTTGGAAAATGATTTTAGCTCATTAATGATTAAATTACAAAACTAATCGTTGTGTTCTGAAATAGACTAATAGAAAGAAGGACTGGAATGATGAAAATAACGCGCGAAGAGATAATAAAAAGTGCTAAACGTGAAAATGTGCATTATTTACGGTTGATGTTTACAGATATTTTAGGACACATTAAGAACGTGGAAGTTCCAATCCGTCAATTAGATAAGGCGCTGGATAATAAAATGATGTTTGACGGTTCTTCAATTGAAGGATTCGTTCGAATTGAAGAAAGTGATATGTATTTATTTCCTGATTTAGATACATGGCTCATTTTCCCATGGACCGATTCAGCAGGTGGAAAAATTGCACGTTTAATTTGTGATGTGCATACAGTAGATGGCTTGCCATTTTCAGGTGATCCACGCACAAATTTAAAACGAATTGTAAAAGAAATGAAAGAACTTGGATTTACACATTTTAACTTAGGTCCAGAACCTGAATTTTTCTTATACAAATTAGATGAAAAAGGACAACCAACGACTCAATTAAATGATAAAGGTGGGTATTTTGATTTAGCCCCAACGGATTTAGGTGAAAATTGTCGACGAGATATTACGCTTGAATTGGAGAAGTGTGGATTTAAAGTAGAAGCAAGTCATCATGAAGTTGGACCAGGACAACACGAAATTGACTGGGAATACTCAGATGTTGTGCAAGCTTGTGACTATATTCAAACATTTAAGTTAATTGTTCGAACGATTGCACGTAAACATGGTTTACATGCGACTTTCATGGCGAAGCCAGAACAAGGTATAGCAGGAAGTGGCATGCATTGTAATGTTTCATTATTTCAAGAAGATGCTAATGCATTTTATAGTGCAAGTGAGTCTTTAGGTTTAAGCCAAGTATGTCGTCAATTTATAGCAGGTGTGCTGGAACATGCAGAAGGATTAACCGCTATTTGTAATCCAACTATAAATTCATATAAGCGTCTGGTTCCAGGATATGAAGCTCCTGTATATATGGCATGGAGTACGCAAAATCGATCACCATTAATTCGTATTCCTGCTTCAAGAGGTAAATCAACGCGTATTGAAGTTCGAAGTGTTGATCCGACAGCTAATCCTTATCTCGCTTTAGCGGCAATTTTGGAAGCCGGATTGGATGGTATTCGACGAGAATTAGTTGCACCAAACCCTGTTGAACAAAATATTTACGCAATGAGTGATAAAGAACGTGAAGAAGCAGGTATTTTTGATCTACCAGCTAGTTTAGATGATGCACTATATGCTTTAATGAATGATTCACTTATTCAAGATGCTATTGGATCACATATTTATAATAATTTTATTGATGCGAAAAAGTATGAATGCGAGCAATATCGTTTACATGTTAGTGAATGGGAAAGAAAAATGTATTTAGACTATTAATGATTGTCAATATAGTAATAAAGCAGCGTATAAAATTTAAAATAAACAAAAATTATATGAAATTTGTCACATAGAGTAGACTTTGTCTGCTCTTTTTTTTATGATGGAATGGCATACATAGACTATAAAAGAAAGAAGGAATTGTAATGAAATTAACAGAACTTATCCATATCAAATATCCAATTATCCAAGGTGCTATGGCGCACATTGCGCGTCCATCTTTAGTCAGTGCGGTTTCAAATGCTGGTGGATTAGGTATTTTGGCTTCTGCAGGCTTAACTGGCGAGGAATTAAGAGATGCAATTCAAGAAACTAAACATTTGACTAATCAACCATTTGGCGTGAACTTGATGTTACAAATGCCTAATATTAAGGAGTTAGTAGATGTTATTGTTGATGAACGGGTAGCAGTAGTAACAACTGGGGCGGGTAACCCAGCGCCAATTATTCCAATATTGAAAGAAGCAGGAATTAAAGTTCTTCCTGTAATTGCAAGTGTTCGTCATGCCAAAAAAATGGCGACATTAGGTGCGGATGGACTAATTGTAGAAGGTCAAGAATCTGGTGGACATATAGGTACAGCATCTACTCTTACACTAATTCCACAAGTAGTCGATGCGGTTGATTTACCTGTAATTGCAGCAGGAGGAATTGCGGATGGTCGTGGAGTTGCTGCAATGTTTGCATTAGGAGCGGTAGGAGTTCAATTGGGTACAGTCTTTTTAGCAAGTGAAGAATGTCCGATTCCTTTAGAGTATAAACAAGCTGTTGTAGAAGCTACTGATCAAGATACAGTTGTTATGGGTCGTTTATATAATCGAGCGGTACGTGTCCTACAGAATGATTTTTCGTCCACTTGTCTAGAAACTGAAAAACAAGGTGTTTCACCAGAAGAGTGGCAAAAAGTAACAAGTGGCTCACTTCTAAGAGCGGTTCAAGGAGAATCTCAGACAGGAGCAATGATGGCAGGTGAGATTAGTGGTTTAGTTCATGATATTCGACCAGTAAAAGAAATTATGGAACATATAATAACTACTTACATTAAAGCTCTTAGCCAACTAAATAAAGAGATATAGTTAAACAAAGCAAACGCTTGCATTGATCTTCTTAAAGAGTTAAACTGGTAGAAGTATTAAGTGAGAGTTTGTTGAAAAGAGGGATGAAATGATTGAGCAAAGTGAAAATGTATTCTTAGGCCAAGAAGATTCAAGAAATTTTCGATTACACATTGCTTCAAATGAACATGGTGATTTGAATCAACAAGGATTATGGGTGTGGGGCGATGTAATGCATCCATCTAAAGAGTGGCCAAATGGCGCATATTCATTTAAAAATGCTCCAACTGATGATTATGGCTATATATTCGACTTTAAATTAAAAAAAGATGCCCATGAAATGGGTGTGCTTATCAATGATCAAAATGGTGCGCATTTTACAAATGATACGATGATTAATTTGCGTATAGATACTATGCGCGAAGCCTGGATGGACCAAGAAGGTCGATTATATTTATATCAGCCGACTTTACCTTTAAATGTTTTAAGAATTTATTACATGCGACAAGATAATGAATACAGTAATTGGCAATTAAAAATAGCTACAGATGATGAATCGTTTGAACAAGCTACAGCATATTCATTTAATCAATCTGGAGCGTACGGACATTATGTGAATTTACCAATTGGTGATAAAGAAACACCTCATGATATAAAAGTACAAATTGTTAATATGGAAACAAATGAAATAAGTCGTGTGTTATCGTATTACGATTTATCGACACATCGTCAATTGTTCATTAATGAGCAGGCACGTACTATTTTTACGAATCCTTACTATATTCGTGAGCAACATCTTGTATCTGCAGAACAAGTGAATGAGGAAATGATTCGTGTAGAGTTTAATACATTACGCGGATTAGATGGACAAGAAGTACGAGAATTATTGGAATTTTATAGTGATGAGCCGCATTACGTCGATATTAAGGATATTAGTATTGAACCACAACATCGCCGGATTATTTTACATGGAGATTTCAGTAATTTACCAGCAAATGCGTATGTTCGTTTTGATCAAAAATCAGTGAAATTGCGCTTAAGTTGGCAATTAAAAGATGAGCGATATTTTTATGACGGTAAATTAGGTGTAGATTGGGAAACGACCTATCCAACACTTCGAGTATGGTCGCCATCTGCAGATGAAGTTAATGTGATTATTTATGATCGTCATAATCAACATCTTGTCTTGAAAGAAATTGCCCTAAATTATACGGAACGAGGCGTATGGACAGTTGAACTTTCACCAGATATTACAGGCTTAAATGATATAAGAGATTACTATTATCATTTAATTATGGTTCATGAAGGTCAAAGAAAGTTAGCGTTAGACCCTTATGCTAAGTCTTTAGCGCAATGGGATGGAAAAGATTCTAATCAATATGTGGCGAAAGCAGCTTTTGTTAATCCGAGTGAAATTGGTCAAGAACTACAATTGGACTTTGCTAATATTCAAGGATTTGAAAAAAGAGAAGATGCAATCATTTATGAAGTACACGTTCGCGATTTCACGAGTGATCCTGAAATTGCCTCTGAATTATCTCATCCGTTTGGAACGTTTGATGCTTTTATTGAGCGACTGGATTATATTCAAGAACTGGGTGTTACACATATTCAGTTATTACCAGTGATGAGTTATTATATTGTCAACGAATTTAAACAGCAAATACGTGAATTACATTATCAAAGTCAAAACAGCAATTATAACTGGGGATATGATCCACAAAGTTATTTTGCACTTTCAGGTATGTATTCTTCTGAACCAAGTAATCCAAATCAACGGATTTTATCATTCAAAAAATTGATAGCGGCTATTCATGAACGAGGCATGGGTGTTATCTTAGATGTTGTTTACAATCATACAGCACGTGTTCACCTATTTGAGGATTTAGAACCGCATTATTATCACTTCATGAATATTGATGGTACACCAAGAGAAAGTTTTGGGGGCGGACGTCTAGGCTCAACGCATGCAATGACTAGACGGTTCATGATCGATTCGATTACATATTGGGTCAAAGAATTTAAAGTAGATGGATTCCGTTATGATATGATGGGCGATCATGATGCAGAAACCATTCAAATGACATTTGATGAGGCGAAAAAGATTAATCCGAATTTAATTATGCTTGGAGAAGGATGGCGTAGTTATGCGGGGGATGAACATGCACCTTACGTCCGAGCTGCTGATCAAGATTGGATGGAATATACAGATTCAGTCGGTGTATTTTCTGATGAGATTCGTAACTTATTGAAATCAGGTTACGGAACAGAGGGACAACCGTGTTTCTTAACAAATGGAGCAAAAAATATTCAAATGATTTATCATAACTTAATTGCTCGTCCATCTAATTTTAGAGCGAATGATCCAGGTGATGTTATTCAATATATTGCGGCGCACGATAATTTGCCGTTACACGATGTGATTGCGCAATCTATAAAAAAAGATCCAGCTTTGCATCAAGAAGAAATTCATCAACGTATTAGAATTGGTAACTTAATGATTTTAACTGCACAAGGTACACCATTTATTCATGCAGGACAAGAATATGGACGAACAAAACAGTTTAAAGATCCAGCATATAAAGAGATTGTGTCAGATGATAGGATACCACATAAATCTGCGGTGTTTACCGATGAAACAGGAGCACCAATTGATTATCCATATTTTATTGATGATTCATACAATTCAACGGATATTATTAATCGTTATGAATGGGCAAAAGCAGTAGATGAGGAGAAACATCCAATTTCTACGACTACACAGCAATTTACTAAAGGGCTTATTCACTTACGCCGTTCAAGTGATGCGTTTAGAATGAATCGCTTAGAAGATATTGATCAGCGTGCAGAATTGATGGATATTCCAGAAATTCAAATGGATGACTTAGCACTAGCTTATTGTCTTACAGCAACTGATGGGACACAATTTGGTATTTTTGTGAATGCGAGTCTATATGAACGAGTATTTACATTAAAAGATTCATATCATTCATTCTTATCGGGCGATATTATTGTTTCAGGGGATGAAGCCGGTACAGAACCGATTGAATCGCCTAGAAATATGGTAATAGAAGAGAATCGTTTGAAAATTGCACCATTGTCGGCAGTTATTATACGTATTGCATCGAGCCATTAAGAACAATAAAATAATGAATAATTGTTATTAAGGTTTATTTTAAGTTGGTGGCAGATAGCCACCAACTTTTTTGAATTTTATGTTAAAATGATAGCAGTAAATTTAAAGGAGAATAAAATGAAAAATAGACGACAAATAATGAGTCTATGTGTTCTTTTGATAAGTCTATGTGTATTGGTCGGCTGTCAGTCGGAAATAGATGTATTGCAATTAACGGATAAAGTTCAAAAGAAAGTGACTACTGTTGAAAATTATCATTTTGAAGTGCGTAGAGAAGATTATGACGTTAAAACAAAAGATGTTATTCAAAAAATGATAGCACAAGGAGCTTCGTGGACGGACGGTCATGGCGAAGGTGTTCGAATTGATAAGAAAAATGGCAAGTACGTGAATAAAATTGAAATGATTTCGGATGGTCGTAATGCTTACTATCGATCATTAGATGGTGATTGGATGCATTCGATGGAAACACAAACAGTTGCTAAAAATATGCTAAGTTTACCTTATACAGAGGCTGCTAAGTTAGCTGAAACTTATTTACCTCAAATGGATTTAATGCGTGAAAAATGGCAAGTAATTGGCGAAGTTTTTGTAACGAAACGTGAGCGAATCGATGAGTTTTTAAAACAAGTCAATCAATCAATGTTAGAAGTTGATCGGTTGAAAATCAATATTGTAATTAATGAAAAGGAACAAACAATCCATGAAGTTCATTTTGAAGGTTACAATGGGCAAAAACAATTATTAGGACAAGTATCTTTTTATTATGAGGGATTGAATCGTCAACATATTCGACAATTGCCAGCGGAGTTGCAATCGGAAAAAGAATAGCAAGAGCTAAAGTAAATGGAATAAGTTAAAAATGATTAACTTTTGCATTTACTTTTTTTAATTTCATTAATTTATCAGACAATAGATTTAATTTTACTTAGTGAATGATATAATAATGACAAACTGGAACAGATTGAGACAATGCATGATTTCGTCATTAAAATGAGAGGTGAGAATAATTAAAGAAAAAGAAATTCAAATGAATTATTCGATGATTAGTTTATTGCAATTTATTTTTTCTATTCTTGTCATTATGTTGCATGTACAGCGTATTTTTCAGGATAATACGCTTCACTATATTCAAAAAAGTATTTTTAGTCGAATGGCAGTCCCATTTTTTATAGTTTCTTCATCATTTTTTATCCATCAGCGAATGTCTAGTTTAAATTATACTCTGAGAGATTACTTAAAAAAGATGATTAAAGTATATTTGGTGTTATCAATTTTGTATTTACCATACGCTTATCTATATATTAGTCCATTTAATTTTTCTTTATTGGCTTTTCCGCTAGTACTGTTTGTCGGACTGGTGTACACTGGATTTTGCTATCATTTATGGTATTTCCCTGCTTTAATAACAGGACATATTATTGTCGCTCAATTAAAAAAACGAGTCAACGACTTCATAGTAGGTAGCGTTCTATTTTTAGTGTACATCGTGGGTACGCTTGAAACATATGCGAGCTATTTTCGACGTTTCGAATGGTTCGAAGGCTATCAATCCTATAGAAAAGTATTTTTCACGACTAGAAATGGTATATTTTTCGTTCCGATATTTATTTATATGGGCTATATTTTGTATAAGTATCGTCATCATTCCATGTTTAGCAAAAATTATACAGTTAAATTGTTAGTGGCATCATGTTTGTTTTTGTTAGAAGCTATTTTTATCTACTTTAATCAAGGTGATGATAAAAACTTTTTTGTTGCACTAGTCCCTTTTTCAACTTTTTTGATGAACTGGGCCACGCGGACACCTTTATTAAGATCTGTTAATATGAGTTATTTTAAAGAAAAAAGTAGTTTTTATTTTTTCTTTCATCCCATTTTCGTTGAACTGGGCTTTTTCCTGACACAAAGTTGGTCTTTGAGTGCTGATCAAAAAGGATTGCTTATCTTTATATTAACTGTAGTAGCTTTGATGAGTTTACTAAGTGTTTTAAAATACTTAAATATTCCATGGGAAAAATATGTGTATTTAAAAAATATGAGATGACAAATTGTATAATCTATAAAAAAAAGACGAGTACATTCTCCGTAAGATAAAAGGTGAATAATCGTCTTTTTTATTATAAAATTTATGAGTTAATTTATTATCAATCGATTTTATTGTTTAGAAGCTGCAATGACTTGTTGAACAGTAGAATCTTCTTTCATACTTTCCATAAATCGAGCTAAATTCGGATATTCAGTATATGATTTTGGTGTCATTTTAGACCAAAGTGCCATGACATAAGCATAGGCATCAGCAACTGTTCGTTTGTCTTTATAAACATGATTGGTATCACCAATTAAATGATCTAAATGATTCATTGCAATGTCAATGCGTTTAAAGGCTGCTTCAACAACAGCATCTTGAGCTTCTTTAGAATCTTCGGTTGTAAAACGATTAGGTGAAAACATGGGCCAAAAAGCAGGATGAAAATCAGCTGAAAGGAAATCCATGATTTCATTAAATTTAAAAATATCCATAATATCTTCATCTGCTCCTAGATTATGTGAAGGATATTTTTGTGCGATAAAATTTAAAATGGCACCTGCCTGTGTCAAAATTTCGTCATTTTCAAATTTTATAGCAGGAACCATACCTAAAGGGTTAACCTCATATAACTCTTTAGATCCAAGTACTACTTTTTCGACGGTGTAATCATCTGCTCCAGCCCACTCAAAGGCAATCCAACAAGCAAGCGCACATGTACCGGGTGCATAAAATAGTTTCATAAAAGTCCTCCTCTATAATATTTAGTACGTTTAGTATATCACGCCTTGAAAGCCGATACATTTATTTAGCTTATATGGATAATCGAAGAATATAATAAAAAAGCACTGAATTTCAGTGCTTCTTTAAGATTTAATCAGCTGTAATAACCATTTCTGTTTCTGAATCAAAGAAGTGTGCTTTGTTCATATCGAATGCAAGAGTAATTTGGTCACCTGGTTTATAGATGTTACGTGCATCTACTTTTGCAACAAATTCAGTTTCACCTAATTTACTATATAGCATACTTTCTGAACCAAGTAACTCTGAAACAACAACTTCTGCTTCAACGTTTTGGTTTGGATGTACATCTAAAACGATAGGTTCAGTTGCGATGTTTTCTGGACGAATACCGAAAATTAATTGTTTGCCATCATATCCTTTAGCATCTAATACTTTACGACGTCCTTCTGGAACTACTAATGTTAATTTATCGCCATCTTTGATGACACCATCTTTGTAAGTTACGTTGAAGAAATTCATTGCTGGTGAACCAATGAAACTTGCAACGAAAACGTTAGCTGGTGAGTTATAAACTTCATAAGGAGAACCAATTTGTTGGATAACCCCTGCGTTCATAATAACGATACGGTCTGCCATTGTCATTGCTTCTGTTTGGTCATGTGTAACATAAATAGTTGTTGTTTTTAAACGACGGTGTAATTTTGCAATTTCCGCACGCATCGCTACACGAAGTTTAGCGTCTAAGTTAGATAGAGGTTCGTCCATTAAGAATACTTTAGCATCACGAACGATTGCACGACCTAGCGCCACACGTTGACGTTGTCCACCAGATAAAGCAGCTGGTTTACGGTCTAATAATTCAGCTAGACCAAGAATTTCAGCAGCATTTTCAACACGTTTTTTAATTTCGTCTTTATCGTATTTTCTTAATTTTAAACCAAAAGCCATGTTGTCATAAACAGTCATATGAGGGTAAAGAGCATAGTTTTGGAATACCATTGCGATGTCACGATCTTTTGGTGCTACGTCGTTCATTACAACGTCACCAATTTTAAGTTCACCTTTTGTGATATCTTCTAAACCTGCGACCATTCGTAATGTTGTTGATTTACCACAACCTGAAGGTCCAACGAAAACAATAAATTCACGATCTTGAATATCTAAATTAAAATCTGAAACAGAATAACGTTCAGCATGATCATACATTTTATATACGGAATCTAATTTAATTTGTACCATTTAAAAAACCCCTTTCATGTTATATATAATTATAATGAAAAGGATTACATTTTACTATGAGCAAAATAACGAAAATCTAATCAATTATCCGTCATATTGCTGAATCATTTCAAAATATGTAACCCACCTTAAAAAATGTGTAAAACAAGGAGTTACAAGTCTGAATAATTAAGGAATGTGATACACTAATTACGAGAGTATAAAAAGGAGTGTAAATAAATAATGGAAAATAAACGTGTACGAGGTTTTGAAGTAGTTACTACTTATTTAGATCAAGAAATTAATTTACCACAGCGTCAAACGAAACATTCAGCGGGTTATGATTTTGAGGCGGCTGAAGATATCACTTTGCCATCTTTTTGGTCAGAAGTTTTTCGTGTATTAATGGCACGGCTATTGAATCAAACAATGGATGGAGAAGCTCCACGTTTGAAACCTAAGTTAGTTCCAACAGGGATTAAAGCGTATATGGGACAAGATGAATATTTGCAACTTACGAATCGTTCAAGTAATCCTTTAAAGCATTTTCTAATTCTACCAAATGGCGTAGGTATTGTAGATAGTGACTATTACGGTAATGAACAGAATGAAGGACATATTTACTTTCAATTAATTAATTATGGCTTACGAGACTATACAATAAAAAAAGGGGAAAGAATTGGACAAGGAATTTTCCAAACTTTTCTAAAAGCAGATAATGAACAAGTGAATCACCAAGAGCGAACAGGTGGTTTTGGATCTTCTGCACGTTAGTTCGTAAGAAAGGGGAATGAAATGGCAAAAAAACAATCAACAACTTTTGTTTGCGATAACTGTGGATATGAATCACCAAAGTGGATGGGAAAATGTCCGAATTGTGGTGAATGGGATTCACTAAAAGAGTTTGTTGAATCAAAAAAAGCAACACCTTTAGGTCAAAATGATACAATACGGCGAAAACCAGTCAAAATCAATGATGTACAATTATCTGCTACTCCACGAATTAAAACGGCTATGCCAGAAATGAATCGAGTTTTAGGTGGTGGGATTGTACCAGGTTCATTGCTATTAATTGGTGGCGATCCTGGAATAGGTAAGTCAACGATTTTATTACAATTGTCTTCGCAATTGACGCATGCAGGTTATAAAGTACTGTATGTGACTGGAGAAGAAAGTGAAAATCAGGTTAAAATGCGGGCGGAACGAATGGAAGATTTTAGTGGTGATTTTTTTGTCTACGCTGAAACAGATATTGGTTTAATTGTTCGCGTAGCGGAGGAATTACAACCTGATTTACTGATTGTAGATTCAATTCAAACAATGGTTCATCCGGATGTTAATGGAGTGCAAGGTTCTGTATCGCATGTTAGAGAAACAACGGCTACTTTGATGCGACTATCAAAAACGAATCAAATAGCGACGTTCATTGTTGGACATGTAACGAAAGATGGGGCTATTGCTGGACCGCGTATGTTGGAACATATGGTAGACACGGTACTATATTTTGAAGGTGAAAAGTTTCAATCATTCCGAATTTTGAGATCAGTAAAAAATCGCTTTGGTTCGACTAATGAAATTGGTGTATTTGAAATGACTTTAAGTGGATTGAGTGAAGTATCTAATCCTTCAGAATTATTCTTGGAAGAACGAGTTAGTGATGCAGCTGGATCAGCTGTGGTGGTGTCATTAGAGGGGACACGCCCCATTCTTGCAGAAGTTCAGTCGCTCGTCACTCCGACTAATTTTGGAAATGCACGTCGAACAACGAGTGGCTTAAACTTAAATCGGGCCATGTTAATTATGGCAGTGTTAGAGAAAAGGGCGGGTTTGCTACTACAAAATCAGGATGCCTATTTTAAATCAACGGGTGGATTACGATTAGATGAACCAGCAATTGATTTAGCTGTAGCAATGAGTGTCGTGTCAAGTTATTATGATGAGCCAACACAAGCGCTAGATTGTTTTGTCGGCGAGATTGGTTTATCAGGAGAAATTCGTCGTGTTAATCGAATTGAAGAACGTATTCGTGAAGTAGAAAAATTAGGCTTCAAACGGATTTTTGTACCTGCTAATAATGTCGAGCGCTTGCCTAAAAGTAGTTTAACAATTGTTGGTGTAAGAACTGTCCGAGAAGCAATAAATAAGGCTTTCCCAAAAAAGTAAAGTAAAATTTTATTGTATAAAATTTTATTTATTTTATAAGAAAACGTTTTTTTTCGTCTTCATCGGGTATAATGGATACTGTTCTGAGTGTCCAGCAAATAAATTTTTATGAAAAAGGAGAGGATATCATGCAAAATAATATGACGCGACGAATTATTCGATTCATATTTGTAGTCATAGGTAGTAGTTTAGGTATTACCTATATGCCAGAAGTGTGGAATTGGCTAAAACTAGCAAATAGTCCAATGAATCATTGGTTTATCAATATATTGGTTGGTGCAATTATTTTTATTATTTTATCTTTCTTATTGATGAACCAAATCATTCAATTAGTACGACGAGTAGAAAATGCAATTAGTAAACAATCACCATTATATCTATTACTTGGAAGTGTAGGTATTATTATCGGTTTACTCATCGCGACATTTATTAGTATAGGGATTAATAGTATTGAGATTCCATTAGTGAAGCAAATTGTTTCACCTATTTTATTTGTTGTATTGGGGTACTTAGGATTCCGTACATTGACCACTCGTTTGGAAGATTTTAAGAAATTATTTCAAATGGGTCGTAATAAATCAGTTGAAGTAGTTCAAGAAGATTCTGTTGTACTGGATCGAAAAGTACAAGACAATTTTAGACAGTATAAAATTTTAGACACCAGTGTAATTATTGATGGCCGTATTTATGATATTTTACAATCAGGTTTCATTGAAGGTACAATTGTTGTTCCAACATTCGTTTTAAATGAATTGCAATTAATCGCTGATTCATCAGATACGTTAAAAAGAAGTAGAGGACGTCGCGGTTTAGATATTTTAAATCAACTTCAAAAAGATGATCAAATCAAATTGGAAATTTATGAAGGAGATTATGAAGATATTAGTGAAGTCGATACTAAATTAATCCGACTGGCAAAAGGGATTGATGGTATTGTCGTGACGAACGATTTTAATTTGAATAAGGTGGCAGAATTTCAAAATGTGCCAGTATTTAATATTAATGCATTAGCGAATGCAGTTAAGCCCGTCGTTATTCCTGGTGAAATGTTAAAAGTTATGATTGTTAAGAATGGAACAGAACGACAACAAGGTGTAGCTTACTTAGAAGACGGAACAATGATCGTAGTTGAAGAAGGACAGCTTCACATTAACGAAACAGTTGATGTCGTAGTAACTAGTGCGCTTCAAACAGCAGCAGGACGAATGATTTTTGCTAAATTAGCACCGGCTAGAAAACGAATTCCAGAAGAAAGTAGTTCTATTCAATAAAATAGATGAGAAGATAAAGTCACTGTTGAGTGACTTTATCTTCTTTTTTTATATCGTATTAGATTTATTTGAAATTGAAGATTAATCAATAAAAAAAGCGCATCGAACTAAATCGATTACGCTATAATAGTTAATTTGTTCATTATATTTAATAATTAAATGTTCTTTTATTTTTGGATTACGTTGATTGATGGAGATTGCTTTTTAATGTCTTGAATGAATTGTTCAAGTACGTGTTGTCCTGCTTCATCCAGAACTTTTAAGCCATCTAAATTAATTGTATGAATGTGGGACCAATCAGTTGTTTTAAAATGTTCAGTTAATTGATTCGCTGAAACAAAGAATAATAGTCCGTGAATATGGATGGTGTCATCCATTTCTTCAATAACTAAACGGGAAGCATTCACAGTGAAGATAATCATATGTAGCAGAATACCACTGAAAATACCAATTGCCAAATTATGTGTGTATACAACAATGCTAATAGTGACAACCATAATAACAAGATCCGATAGTGGTGTTGTTTTAATTGATTTAATGCTTTCCCAATCAAAAGTTTCAAAAGCAACAGTCATCATAATCCCAATAAGCGCAGCAGTAGGGATTTGAATCATAATATCTTTGAAGAAAACAATCAGTACAAGCAATGATAAACCGGCCACTAAAGTAGATAAACGTTTTCGCCCACCAGATTTAACATTGATAACTGATTGACCAATCATAGCACAACCTGCTGGACCACCAAAAAATCCAGTAACAATATTAGCTAATCCTTGTGATTTTACTTCTCGCTGTGTATCACCTTGTGAACCAGTCATGTCATCGACTAATGGAAGTGTTAATAACGATTCTATCAGACCTACCATCGATAAACCGATAGATACAGGTAAAATAATGCCTAATGTTTCGATAGTAAATGGAACGATAGGGAAAGTTAATCCTGGAATCGTACCTGACATATCACCTAAATCGCCCACTGTTTGCAGTTCCACAGAACTAAACATAGTAGTCAATGTAGCTAATACAATAACAATCAATGCAGGAGGGATAGTAGCAAAAAATTTAGGAATAATAAACATACCTAATACAGCGAGAAAAACGACGATATAAGTAGCTTGATTACCACCGACCAGTTGATGCACTTGAGCTAGAAAGATTAAGATAGCTAGCGCATTAACGAATCCTAACATCACCGGCTTTGAAATGAATTTCATCAATCGGTGAATACCTAAGTATCCGAGAAGTATTTGAATAAATCCTGTTAAAATGGTTGCGGCAATCATATATTCAATTCCATAATTCTTGATTAGTGAAACCATAATAAGTGCCATGGATCCTGCAGCTGCAGATACCATAGCAGGTCGACCGCTTGTAAGTGAGGTGATAACTGCTGTTGATACAGATGCGAATAGTGCGGTAATTGGATTAACACCAGCAATGATAGCAAAACCAATCACTTCTGGAATAAGTGCAATGGCAGTAACTAATCCACTTAAAGTATCATTTTTAATATTACCGAACCATTCATCTTTTTTTAAAGTAAATAACATAAATAATTCCTTTCTATTTAACGACTAACGTCGGTATGGCAATGTGCTGAATGACGTTGTGGCTGACACTGCCTAATACGAGTTCTTGAAGAGCATTTAAACCGCGTGTGCCGATAACTAGTAAGTCATAGTCATTCGTATTAATATGATTAATAATTTGAGCAGCAGGATCACCCAATAAAACAATTCCTTCAAAGTTATCCAATAATGGACGAAGTTGATTATTTAAAATGGCTAATCGTTCGGTTTGACGTTGCTCGTAAGATTTTGATAAATCATAGTCTTGATCTTTTAATTGATGAATATCGAAAACCTCTAATACAGTAATAGTAGCTTCTGGGAATCCAATTTGTAATTTTTTGGCTTCATTTAGTGCATGAATGGCATGTTCTGAACCATCAAATGCAACAATTATTTTTTTCATTTATTTCCTCCTTAAGGGAACGTTATGATGAGCATTACTCTATCGTACCATATTTACACTTTAATTACAAAAATTCACTTACTCAATGAAATGTGTTATAAAGTAAAATAGAGGTGTAATAGACAGAAAAGGAGAAAATAAATGAAAAGAGTATTGGAAGTTTGTGCGGGAAGTGCTGAAGATTGTATGGTTGCCGAACGAGGTGGAGCTGATCGAATTGAGTTAAATAGTGCACTATCATTAGGTGGTCTTACACCGACAATTGCGACGTTAGAACGGGCTAAATCCTCAACGACAATTCCAATTATTTGTATGATACGTCCTCGAGGTGGCGGTTTTTATTATCAAACAATTGAAAAAGAAGTGATGTTACATGATGCAGAGAAACTATTAGAAGCAGGAGCAGATGGGTTAGCATTTGGAGCACTGACAGAAACAGGCGAACTGGATCAATTGTTTGCCCAACAAATGGTTGATTTGATTAAAAAACATCAGAAAGAGAGCGTATTTCATCGAGCATTTGATGTCGCCAAACAACCAGAAAAAGTAGTGAATCAGTTAATTGAGTTGGGAGTTCATCGAATTCTAACTAGTGGACGACAATCTAGTGCATTTGAAGGAAGAACTTACTTAAATCAATTAATTCAGTCAACTAATGGGCAAATTGAAATTTTGCCAGGAGCGGGACTAACTGAAGACAATATTGAGGTATTTTTAAAAGATGTTCCTTTAGCTACACAAGTTCATTCAAGTTGTAAAGGTTATTGGGAAGATCCAACAACGATTGGCGAGAACGTATCGTATGCTATTGATGGAACTGCTCGTATTCAAATTGTTAGCGAACATCGCGTTCGTTCTTTAAAGGATTTATTATAAAAATAAAGTGGAGAAACATTCATTAACTGAATAGTGAATATTCGATTATTTTTTAAAAAAATATGTCTTAACTTAAATATATTATCGACTAAAATAAAAAAACATCTCAATCGATTTAAATCGAGATGAGATGTTTTTGTGTAATAAAAATAATGAGAATGTTTTTGCTTTATTTGCGCCATTTGATGGGGATAAGCATTGGAACCCGTTGTTTGTATGTTTCCCACTCGTTATATTCAGCCATGTGATCTTCGAGTAAAGGAATTGATACTTTTGTGAGAACAACGGTCATTAGTAATGGCGAAATGGCTAAAGCGATAAAGTAAATTAAATGAACGGAGTTAGTTAAGACTAACGTTAAACTACATAGATATAAACCAATCCATATAAGAATTTCACCAAAGTAATTAGGATGACGTGTGATTGACCACAATCCAGTTTGAAGTAGTGTGCCAGAACCACGTGCGATGTGACGTCTTAATTGTTCATCACCAACTACTTCAAAAAAGAGGCCAACGAATGCAATAACCAATCCAACATATACAATAAATGAATGATTCATTCCTGTATAAAAAGTGTTGTATTTAATAATAGAATAAGCAACTGAACCAACTAAAAAGTTGATTAAACCTTGTGCCATAAATACTCTAAAGAATGCAATGATGACTACTTTATCGCCCCATTCTTTTCGCCAATTAGCATAGCGGAAATCTTCAGGTTTCCCCCAGTTTCGTTTAATTAAACGTACTGACAAACGAATTCCCCAAACCGAGATAAACCCAACAATAATATAAGATAATAAAGTCGGTTTTGCAGTAGTCATTAAGGTAATCCAACTCCCACATACAAATCCAAGGCCCCAGCCCATGTCGACAATCGAGTTGTCTTTGACAATAGTAGCGATAATAAAGATTCCAGTGAAATATAGCAATGTAAATAAGAACGAAACGAGGAGGCCATCAAGACCAATTCGAGTTCCTCCATATGTAGCTAGTAATAAGATAGATATAAATAATAAACAATAGATTACAATTCTTTTTTTATCCATAAATGCTCCTTTATTCTGTAATTAATGCGATAGCGACAGTACCTAATCCGGCACTCATTGCAACAATCGGTGAAATTTCCATAATATAAGCGGGTGCTTGTCCAATTAATTGAGTATAGAATGTTTCAAACGCTTGAACTCTATCCCCACCATTCGCGTGAACGATGGCATATTCTTTAATTTGTCCTTCTTGCATCATACTTTTGACCAAGCTTTGTATTTTTTTAGTATTACCATTAATACTGAAAGTTTTTCCAATGACAATGCCATTACCGTCCTGGTCAATGGATACAACCGGTTTTAAATTAACGACATCTGCCGCAAATGCTTGAGCTTTACCAATTCGTCCGGATTTTAGCATGTACTTTAAAGTAGGTACACTAACAAAAATTTTCGTTTTTTTGATACTTTCTTTTACACGTTTGACTACCTCTTCAAAAGTATAACCAGCATCAATTGCTTCAGCAGCAGCTTTAACAACTAATCCTTGTGCTCCTGAGTTTTGTTTAGAATCAATAATCTCAATTTGATGCTGTGCCAATTTGCCTTGTTTATTTGCTTTAACTAATGTTTCGTATGTGCCACTCATCTGACTAGATACAGTGATTGCAATAATCGATGGATAATGTTCAGCTAGTTCAGTTAGAACTTTCTCAGCTTCTTTCACAGTAGGTTGTGATGAAGAAGGATAATCCGTTAACTCATCCATTAATTGATAAAAATATTGAGGCGATATGGTTACTTTATCTAAGTAATTTGTTTGCTCAATAATTAAATTTAATGGTAGTAAATGAATTTGATATTGATCCATCAATTCCTTAGGTATGTCAGCGATGGAATCAGTTAGTAATGCAATGGGATGTTTCCGGCGATGAATACTTTCATATTGTCTTTTCATATCATCCGCTTTTTGAAAAATAATAGTACCGAATGTTTTTGGTATATCGAATAATTTTTCGGGATGATTGGTATGAATGTGAATTCGAATTTTTTGAGTATGACCAATAATAATTAAGGAATTTCCTAATGATTGAATGGCGGATTTAATTTGCTGTTTATCCAGTGAAGTTCCTTGCAAAATCCCTTCAACACAATACCGATAATTTTCATCGAAATCTTCGTGTGCACTTACCGGAAATGGAAGAGTGTTTATATCATTTGTTGAGTTATCTGGTAGGTGAACATGGCCTGTTTTTATATAAGACAGCATCCCTTGGATAAAATATAATAAGCCTTGAGCACCGGAATCAACAACATTAGCATCTTGCAATGCTTTCAATTTTGAAGTGGTCTCATTTAAAGAAACAGTTGCGGCAATGATGGATTGTTCGAGTAGTTCTTCAAAAGTAAGTGATGTCGGATCCATCGATAGCAATGCATCTGCCCAATCGCTAATGACAGTAATGATAGTCCCTTCTACTGGTTGAGAAATAGCTTGATACGCATATTGTTTAGCAGATTGAATGGCTTGTATAAATGACGACAGACTAATCGTCGATTCTTCATTTATCGCCATATAAATACCATTGATTAACTGAGCAAAGATAATTCCTGAATTTCCTCTTGCTCCCATTAATGCGGCATCTGCGATTGATTGTAAGGATTCTTTTGGTAAGGAACTAGGTTGTGCATTATCAATGATTGATTGCATTGTAAAAGATAAATTACTACCTGTGTCGCCATCAGCAATGGGGAATACATTGATGCGATTTAAAACTTCTCTATGATCAATAATTTCATATGCACCAGAAAGAAAGGCTTGATAAATTTGTTGCCCGTCTAAATGAGTCAATTGATTTTCTTTCTTCATAAAAACACCTCTAAAAATTATTTGAACCAATTTAAAAGATAAAAACTAATCCATGCGGTGATCGCATTAATAAATGTGCCCCAAGTAATATCAATTAAGGTCACATTTAAAGGCCAATCTTTTAAAGTAGCTAAGTTGGTTAAGTCAAATGTCGAATAGCATAATAAACCGAAAAATCCACCGGCTAGTAATGCATATTGCCAACTTTCCTTTTCAATTGCAGGATGAATAGCGAAAAATACGAGACCAGCAATAAAAATTAAGTAAAAAATAATCGCAGCTATCCAATTAGTTTTTTCTGCCATTAAATGACCGATATTATTTCGGTAAAGATTGTTAGCGATAAATACGAGCCAAACGATATCGATCGCAAAAAAGACAATAAATGTAATGATATATGCACGAATATAATGCATAGTATATTCCTCCTTAAATTTGACGAGAGTAAAGTAAACATAGTGATGAGATGAAGCGATGCGTTTAGTTAAAATAGTAAAAACGAGAGAGGTAAATGGTAATAAAAGTGATAATAGCAAATACAAACTAAATAAATGACGGAATATATAGCATATTCTAGTTTAATTGTACGCTTCTTAACAAATGTTTGCAAAGAAGACGACGCAAAAGGATATGAATTTATTTCTTTAAATAGGAGCTAATTTATAAAAAGGAAGAAGTTATTTAAGTAATTGAAGACTATTCAGATTTCACACTAGTAATTTTTCAATGAAATTGGTATGATATAAATTAAAAATTTTACTATTATTAGAAGTTTAGGGGGTATAAATGAAGAAAGAAAAGGAAGTTTTGCGTCAACAAGTTAGAGAATCTTTAAAACAATTTGATCAAATTGAACGACAACAGGTTTCTCATTTATTGCACCAGCAACTTATTCAGTCATCTATTTGGAAAGAGGCACAAGTCATTGGCACGTATCTTTCATTTTCGACAGAGTGGGATACAAGAGAGTTAATTGCCCAAGCATGGAAGGAAGGAAAGAAAATAGCTATTCCAAAAGTAAATCCTAAACAAAAAACAATGACTTTTCACTTGATTGACTCATATCAACAAGTTGAAAAAAATAAGGTGGGTAGTTTTTATTTAGAAGAGCCCATTGTTGAGAAAACATTCGAATTATCTTCAATGGAGATAGATGTAATGATTGTGCCAGGACTAGCTTTTTCGTACAATGGCGACCGTTTGGGATATGGCGGTGGATACTATGATCGTTATATAGCCTATTTTTCAAATCAAACAATTGCTTTAACACATAGTACCCAATTATTTTCTAATATTCCAACTGATCATTTTGACCAAGTAGTGCAACATATTGTGACTGAAAAAGGGATTCTTTTATAAATTGAATTTTTTATTTTAATCCATCAATCTTTTTATAATTTATGATTGACAAAAAGTGTCATAAGCGTATAATTTAGTTAACATTTATAAAAATAGTTCGTATTTAGTGTTTTTAAGAAGCGGTAACAGACGAAATGTTTAATAATAATGAATGAAAGAAGTGGAGGATGTAAGTGTGAATTATTTAAAAAAACGCATTTTAAAAGATGGTGAAGTCTATCCTAATAATGTGTTAAAAGTTGATTCGTTTTTGAATCATCAAATTGATCCTAACGTTATGAATGAAATAGAACGTGATTTATTTGATTATTTTAAAAGACAGCCGATTACTAAAATTTTAACGATTGAAGCGAGTGGAATCGCTCCAGCAATTATGGTGGCTAATCGTTTCAATGTGCCAATGCTTTTTGCTAAGAAACAACAACCTTCAACAATGGCACGCGATGACCGGTATCAAACGTTAGTTCACAGTTATACGAAAGATGTGACGAGTGAAGTGATGGTCTCTAAAAAATATTTAAATGCTGAAGACCATGTTTTAATTATCGATGATTTTCTTGCGAATGGAGAAGCGGCACGTGGTTTAGTAGAGTTAGTTCGACAAGCTGGAGCAACGGTTGCAGGTGTGGGAATCATTATTGAAAAGTCATTTCAACCCGGTCGCCAGCAATTAGAAGATGCGGGAGTGGATGTTTATTCCATTTGTCGGATCAAATCATTAGAGAATGGACGCGTTGAATTTATGGAGGAAGAGGGCGAATAATGAATACTAATAATGCAAGTGTTAAAGAAAAATTTAGCCAAGAATTGAACGAAATGAAAGATACTCGTTATATTATTTTAAGTATTCAACATTTGTTAGCGATGTATGCAGGTGCAGTTATTGTACCTATTATTGTAGCAGGCGCGTTAAATATGACAGTGGCGCAAACAACCTATCTTGTAGCAGCAGATATTGTAATGTCAGGAATCGCTACTTTTCTACAAGTATATCGAGGAAAATATATAGGAATAGGACTACCCGTCGTATTAGCTTGTACATTCACAGCAGTATCACCGATGATTCAAATAGGATCTGAACATGGATTAGGTGTGATGTATGGAGCTGTTTTCTGTTCAGGATTATTCGTATTCTTATTAGCACCATTTTTAGCTAAATTGAATCGTTTCTTTCCACCTATTGTGACAGGTAGTGTAGTGACTATTATTGGAGTAACGCTTATGCCAGTTGCGTTAAATTATGTGGCTGGTGGACAAGGTTCAAGTGATTATGGTGATTTAATTCATCTTGGCATTGCATTTGTAACATTTGCAATTATTTTAATTCTTTATCGTTTTACAAAAGGTTTTATCCATTCAATTTCTATATTAATTGGTATTTTAGTCGGTACAGTATTAGCAGGGATGCTAGGTTTAGTTGATTTAACACCAGTATATGAAGCTAGTTGGGTTCAAATGCCCGTTCCTTTCCATTTAGCTCGTTTTGAGTTTGAATGGACTAGTATTTTGACTATGACGATTGTTGCATTAGTATCTGTTATTGAATCTACTGGGGTATACTATGCGCTAGGAGATATTACTGGTAAGACAATTGGTGAACAAGATTTACGACGTGGCTATGTTTCAGAGGGATTAGCTGTTATGCTAGGCTCATTAATGAATACTTTCCCTTATACAACATATTCTCAAAACGTTGGTCTTATCCAATTATCAGGAGTAAAAAAAAGAGCCGTTCTATTCAATATGGTCGTCTTAATGATTCTTTGTGGCTCGATTCCAAAAATAGGTGCACTCGCAACTATCATTCCGCCAGCTGTTTTAGGTGGAGCGATGGTATGTATGTTTGGTAGTGTTTTAGCATATGGAATTAAGATGTTAGGACAAGTTAAAGAAGATTCACCAAACAATATTATGATTGTGGCTTGTTCTGTTGGGATTGGCTTAGGTGTAACCGTTGTGCCAGAAGCTTTTGCACAACTTCCAGCATCTATTTCTTGGTTAACAAGCAGTGGTATTGTTTTAGGAACTGTAACAGCCGTTGTATTAAATGCTTTCTTTAACGGAATTCAAGATCAACGAGCTGCTTAATAATGAGTAGTTAATGCTGATAGAGCGAAACAACATTAAAAGCTATTGAGGTAATATTAAAATAAAAAGGCACACGGTTAACGCTTAAAAGTTAATCGTGTGTTTTTTCATTAAATTTTTTTCATTCTATTAATTTAAATGAATTTCTTCTTTTAATTTAGGAGCATGTGAAATAGTATCAATGACAGGACATGTTTTTTCAATAAAATCAACAAATGCCTCAATTTCTTCTTTAGTATTATCTGCCTTAATATGATAAATAGATTTCAATTCTGATAACCCTACTTTTGCTTCTGGATTTTTCCCTAGAAAACCGTCTGTATCTAGAATTCCACTAACTTCAACTGTAATATCCTTTAAATGAATATTGTGTAATTTTGAAAAACTTCGAGCAACAATTATTTTACAGCCACCTACTGCTGAAAGCATTGCTTCAATAGGATTCATTCCCTGATTTGTTCCACCTAATTTTTCGGGTTCATCCATAATAAATTCAAAATCACGTACATGACTAACTACCTTCATTCCATCAACTGATACAACACGAGCCTTCCTTTCTACATTTGCCACATAAATCCCTCCCGCTAAATAGTATCTACATCATAACACAAAAAACGCTTTCAAAAAATTGTATTGGAGGGTTTTTATTAAAAATGATAAAGTTTATATATTAGATGATTTTTGATTAATTGTGCTAACATATAAAATGAATATATGGAATAGATTAGTGAGGGATAAAAATGATAGAAGACGCAAAAACATTGGTTCAGATAACTATGGATAAATTATTGAATTATATAAATGAAAAAGATATTCAATCAGGTGATCGTTTACCTAATGAAATACAACTATCTAAAATTTTGAATGTAGGGAGAAGCACTGTTAGAGAGGCAGTTAAATTATTAGAATCAAGAAATATTTTAGAAGTAAAGCATGGATCAGGAACATACTTAAAAAATAAAGATGGTATAATAGAAGATCCTTTAGGGTTTCTTAACGTTAAAAATTCGCTAAAATTAACACAAGATTTATTTGAATTAAGATTTTTAATTGAGCCAAGGATGGCAGGTTTGGCTGCGCTTCATGCTACCAAAAAACAAATTGAAGAAATGGAAAATTTAGTGCAAAAAATTGAATTTTTTTTAGAGGAAAATGATCCTAGACATTTAGAGTTAGACATAGAATTACATAAAAAAATTGGAGAAGCTAGTTCTAATGTTGCGATGAAGCATTTAATTCCCGTATTGATACAGTCAATAGCATTGTATAATGATTATTATACAGATGAAAAAAGTAAAGAATCGACCATTATTACCCATAGGGAATTAATAAATGCTATTAAAGAAAGAAATTCTATTAGAGCTAATGATGCAATGATTGTTCACTTGACATTCAATCGACAAAAATTATTTTAAACAATAAATTTCAAAAGAAGCAAACAGAATATAAATTATCCAAAAAAAGATAATTTGTATTCTGTTTGCTTTTTCAATACATCAGATGAATATATTGTTCTTATCAAAAAAAACATTTTTTAACTTAATATTGAAATGTTAAGTTTAAATGGTATACTTAAGTCATCAGATGACTTAAGCGCTTTCTAATGGAGGGGTATAAAATGTTTAATCAATTAAAAGAAAACTATATTTTTGCAGTGATTCGTGGAAAAAATGTGCAAGATGCAGTAAATATAGCAAAGTATGCAATAAAAGGAGGTATAAAAAATATAGAAATTACTTATACCACACCTAATGCAGAACTAGCTATTGAAGAATTAACAAAGTTATATAGTGATGACAATAGGATAATAATTGGAGCTGGAACAGTTTTGAACGAAGAACAAGTTAAAACATCAGTAAATGCAGGAGCAAAATTTATAGTAAGCCCACATTTTTCTAAAGACATTTTAAGATTGTGTAACAAACATGGAATAGATTATTATCCAGGTGCATTAACTCCTAATGAAATTATATATGCATTCTCACATAATGTTAAAATGATAAAAATTTTTCCTGGATCTATTGTAGGACCTAGATATATTAACGATATACATGGGCCATGTCCGCATATCAGAATGATGCCTAGTGGAGGAGTAACTTTAGAAAATATAAAAGATTGGAGACTAAATGGAGCGGTTTGTGTAGGGGTAGGAGGTGCATTGACCAAAGACATAAATGAAAAAGGTTATGAAAGTGTAAAAATTAATGCTAAACAATTTATGGATGCTTTAGAAGGATAGAAAGGGTTGGAAAAAATGGAATTTATGAATGTAGATTTTATGTTAGAAAATCAAAAATCAAAAGTTCTATATGAAAAAGTAAAGAAAACACCGATATTTGATTTTCACTGTCATATTAATCCAAAAGAGATATATGAAGATAAAAATTATAAAAATATCGTAGATTTGTGGCTAGGTGGAGATCATTATAAATGGCGTTTAATGAGATACGCGGGAATAGATGAAAAATATATTACAGGGAATGCAATAGCAGAAGAAAAATTCCAAAAGTGGGCTGAAACTTTGACTTATGCTTTTGGACATCCACTTTATCATTGGAGCCACTTAGAAATGTTTCAATTATTTGGAATTAGAGAAAATTTAACACTAGATAATTGGAAAAGTATTTATGATCGAATGAATAGAATAATTGTAGAAGAGCAATTCAGTCCAAGAAAATTATTAAAAAAAGCTAATGTTAAATTTATAGGTACTACAGATCATCCTTTAGATGATTTACAGTATCATGAAAAATTAATTAAAGAAAATTATGAGGTAATAGTTGCGCCGACTTTTCGACCGGATGAATTGTTTGTAGAACATAAAAATTTCAATAATTTTATTTTAGAACTTTCTAAAAAAACTAATATTGCAATTGATGATTATGATTCGTTAGTTCAAGCAATAGATCAAAGAATACGTTATTTTAAAAAAATGGGGTGTCGTGCTGCTGATCATAGTATTGAAAAAATTGTTTATCAAGATATGAATAAAGATCAAATAAATATGGTATTAAAAAAGGCTATTAACAATGAAGTTTTAACTGAAAAAGAAATTAATGGATGGCAAACGGCTATATTAAGAACTTTACATAAAATTTATACTGAAGAAAATTTAGTATCTCAAATTCATTTTGGAGCAATTAGAAATAATAATTCTAAAAAATATTCATTATTAGGAGCAGATTCAGGATTTGATTCAATATGCGAGCAAATTGATTTATCAAAAAATTTAAATAAATTTTTAAATAATTTGTTAGAAAATGATATATTACCTAAAATTATTTTTTATAATTTAAATCCTTCTTTTAACAAAATATTGCCTAATACTCTAGGAAATTTTCAAGACAATCAAGAGAATGTAAAAGGAAAACTTCAGTTTGGAGCAGGATGGTGGTTTAACGATACTGAATATGGAATGAGACAACAAATGCTTTATTATTCTGAAGAAGGTATCTTGGGAGAATTTATAGGCATGTTAACTGATTCAAGAAGTCTATTATCATATCAAAGGCATGATTATTTTAGACGTATTCTTTCTTCATTAATTGGAGAGTGGGTTGAAAAGGGAAAAATTCCAAATGATGAGCAACTATTAAATCGTTTTATGCAAAAAATATGTTATGAAAATGCAGAAAGATATTTTTTAGGAGATGAGTGATGTAAATGGAAATGACATTTAGATGGTATGGAAAAGATGATCCGGTAACATTAGATAAGATTAGACAAATACCAGGAATGAAAGGGATTGTAACTGCAATCTATGATGTTCAAGTAGGAGAAGTTTGGCCTACAGAAAAGATTAAAGTATTAAAAGATGAAATAGAAAAAAAAGGATTATCTCTTTCTGTAATTGAAAGTGTCCCTGTACACGAAGATATTAAACTTGGTCGAAAAACTAGAGATAAATTAATAGATAATTATTGTCAAACAATACGTAATTTAGGAAGTTTAGGAATTAATACAGTATGTTACAATTTTATGCCGGTTTTTGATTGGACCCGAACGAATCTATCTTTTGAATTATCGGATGGCTCAAATGCTTTAATATTTGATGAACAAGTAGCTAAAAAGATGAATCCAATTAGTGGAGAACTTCAATTACCAGGATGGGACTCTAGTTATACGAAAGAAGAATTAAGTGACATTATAAGTGCTTATGAAGATGTATCTCATGAGGAGTTATGGAATAATTTAAATTATTTTTTGGAAAAAGTGATTCCCGTAGCTGAAGAATCTAATGTTAAGATGGCAATTCACCCAGATGACCCACCTTACGATATATTTGGATTGCCAAGAATTATAACGGGTAAAAAAAGTATAAAAAAATTATTCGATATGTGCCCTAGTCCAAATAATGGAGTGACTTTGTGTGTAGGATCATTTGCATCAGATCCATCTAATAACGTTATTGATATACTTGAATATGCTCTTGATAAAAATAGAATTCATTTTGTTCATGCGCGAAATATTTTATTAAAAGAAGGTAAATCTTTTGAGGAAAGTGCGCACCCTAGTGAATACGGATCGATAGATATGTATGAAGTAATTAGATTACTAAGTGATTATAATTATAAAGGACCAATTAGACCAGATCACGGAAGAATGATTTGGAATGAAACGGGACGACCAGGTTATGGATTGTTTGATAGAGCATTAGGTGCGACATATTTACATGGATTGTGGGAAGCGTGTTATAAAAGAAAAAATAGGGGGAAATAATTATGCAATGGACATTTAATTTTAAAGATAAGGTAATAGTAATTACAGGAGCAGGAGGTGTTATATGTGGAAATTTAGCTGTAGAGTTTTCGAAAATGGGAGCTAAAGTTGCATTATTAGATTTAAATTTAGAAGCAGCAAATAATTTTGTTGATGTAATTAAAATGAATAATGGAATAGCAAAAGCGTATAAGACAGATGTTATGGACAAACTAAATTTAGAAGAAGTAAAAGAAGAAATTAATAATGATTTAGGAACAATTGATATTTTAATTAATGGAGCAGGGGGAAATAATTATAAAGCAACTACAGATAATGAATATCATATAGAAGAAAATTCTAATATTCGAACTTTTTATGATTTAGACATAGAAGGTATAGAATTTGTTTTTAATTTAAATTATTTAGGTACTTTACTGCCATCTCAAGTATTTTCAAAGGACATGATTGGTAAAGAGGGAGCTAATATTATTAATATTTCAAGTATGAATGCTTTCACACCATTAACCAAAATTCCTGCTTATTCAGGTGCAAAATCAGCAATCAGCAATTTTACTAAATGGCTGGCTGTTTATTTTTCAAAAGTTGGAATACGGTGTAATGCAATCGCACCAGGATTTTTAGTAACTTCCCAAAATAAACAACTTTTATTTAATGAAGATGGAACTCCATCGAATAGAGCTAAAAAAATATTAAACAATACGCCAATGGAACGATTTGGAAAACCTAATGAATTAGTAGGCGCTGTTTTTTTTCTAGCAGATGAACAATTTTCTAGCTTTGTAAATGGAGTGATTTTACCTATCGATGGTGGATTCAGTTCATATTCTGGGGTCTAAATCTTTCCTAAATTAGAAAGAGGATGATGATGATGTATAAAAAAAATAATATATTAGTTTTTGGGGAGCCTATGGTTGTTTTTAGAGCATTAGAAGAGGGTGATTTAGAGGACGTAACATCATTCATGAAAGGATTAGCTGGAGCTGAATTAAATGTTGCGATTGGTCTATCTAGACTTGAACAGAACGTTACATATTTCAGTAAAATTGGCTCAGATTCATTTGGACATTATATAGTAGATCATTTAAATAAAGAAAATATAGATACTCACCTTATAACAAAATCAGAAAATCACCAAACAGGAGTAATGTTTAAAAGTAAAAAAACTTATGGAGATGCAGATACCATCTATTATCGTCAAAATAGTGCTTTTTATAATATATCAGATATTGATTTAAAAAATTTAAAAGTAAAAAATTATGGATGGCTTCATATTACCGGTATACCTTTAGCTCTTAATAGCAAGGTTCGTTCTTTGTATATTGACGTTATAAAACAAGCAAAAGAAGCAGGATGCTATATAAGTTTTGATCCTAATATTCGACTGACATTATGGGATAGTAAAGAGCTAATGATTGAAACAATTAATCATGTCAGTCAATTTGTAGATTATATTTTACCAGGAATTGAAGAAGGTAAAATACTTGTCGGAACAGATAAACCTGAAGACATATGTGATTTTTATTTAAACAAAGGTGTGAAAGCGGTTGCTTTGAAATTAGGTCCACAAGGAGCGTATGTTAAAGATGAAAAATTACTTACGGGAACATTTGTGGCAGGATACGAAGCAAAAGAAGTGATAGATACTGTAGGAGCGGGTGACGGATTCGCAGTAGGTTTTATCGATGGGATTTTGAGAGGATTAAATTTATTGGATTCGACAAAGCAAGCTTGTGCTATTGGTTCTTTACAAGTTCAAAATGCTAGTGACAATGAGGGACTTCCAAATAAGAAAGAGTTGGATGTTTTTCTAAGGATAGAGGGGGATATAGATGAAAAATAATAAACGTTTTACTAATTTTTTGATACTATTCTTATGTTCTTTTATTTTAGGAGCTTGTTCTAATAAAGACTCATTACAGAATGTTTCAATAAGTCAAAAAATAGTTCGAGTTGCACATGGTCAACCTATTAATCACCCAGATCATATAGCAATGTTAAAATTTGCAGAACACATCAATGAACATTTAGGTGATAAGTATAAAGTTGTTGTCTACGACAATGGTTTACTTGGAGATACAAAAAATGCTTTAGAATTAGCTCAAACAGGAGCAATTGATTATGTAATAAGTTCCACTTCAAATTTAGAATCATTTAATAATGCATATGGTTTGTTTAGTTTACCTTACTTATTTATAAATGAAAAAGCCTATTTTGACTTTATGAATTCTAAATTAAGCGAAAGATTATATAATTCTACTGAAAAATCAGGACTTCGAGCTGTTACTTGGTTTAATGCGGGAAGTAGAAATTTTTATGGGTCAAAACCCTATACAACTCCCGAAGATTTAAAAGGAGAAAAGATAAGAGTTCAACCTTCTCCACTTAATGTAGCGATGATGAAAGCACTAGGTGCAGGAGCGGTTCCTATGTCTTTCGGAGAAGTTTATACAGCGTTACAACAAGGTACAATAGATGGAGCAGAGAATAATGAATTAGCTTTGAATACTGTTAAGCATGGAGAAGTAGTTGATTTTTATACTTATGATGAACATCAAAGACAACCTGATATGTTAATAGCAAGTACTCGATTTTTAAATTCTTTGAATTCAAGTGAACGAAAAATATTTAACGAAGCCACTGAATTAGCGCATAAAACAGAATTAAGGGAATGGGAAAAAGCTGTTTTAAAAGCAAAAGAAGATGGTGAAAATATGGGTGTTAAATTTGTAGAAGCAGACATTCCAGCTTTTCAATACAAAGTAAAAAAAATTCATAAAGAATACTTAAATGCTGAAAAAAATTCTCTAGTTTATTATGAAGAAATTGAAAAATTAAATAATGAGCATAAATAGGAGGATAGAAAAGTCAAGTCCATAATCTTGTGTAAAAGTTTCTAGTACAATGTTCTATACTCTCTTACTGGTTAAACTTGATATACTTTCTT